>JAGQXA010000851.1 GCA_020436865.1 Saprospiraceae bacterium
CGGTAGTCGATCATGAAAAAATCGTAGCCCTTGCTGACAAAGTCGCGCGCAAATTTGCCCCAGCCCTTGATGCTTTTGGAATTGCCTTTCAGGTAGTAGACCACGCCTTTCGCATTCGGCACCTTGAAGTGGATACCGTTGATCGTGCCTCCGTCTTCCATGTCGAAATGCACTTCTTCGAAGGGGAACGGATAGCGGTACTCGAATTGCCTCGGCAGAATTTCCGGGCGAAAGAAGAAGTAGTCCTGAAAGAAGTAGAAGATCAGGCAGAGCGCAAGATAGATGATTCCGATCCAAAACAGCCAACTGATCCACGGCATGGGCGTATCGGGTCTCGTGAATCTCTAAGGTAGGCAGCTTCCGGGGAAAATCCAAGCAGTTGGCAGATGGCAGATACAGTTGGCAGTTGGCACTTCGTGGGGCAAGGGAGCAGCTTCGCTGGGGCAAGGGGGCGCTTCTTTCGGACCCCTGGAGGCTCCAGCGAAAGCAACTGCAGCTGTATCTGCCAACTGTACCTGCCAACTGTATCTGCCAACTGTATCTGCCAACTGTACCTGCCAACTGTATCTGCCAACTGTACCTGCCAACTGTACCTGCCAACTGCTACTTCCGGAGCACATGGTACTGATCCTTAGCCAGCCCCTCATACTTCGACACCGGCCCTTCCTTCCCCGGCCAGGCCACTTCGACGGCAACGACCGATTCGGCTTTTCCCAGCCCCACTTCCACCTGCAGGCTGGAAGCGCCGAAGGAGGCGCCGCTGCCGGCGGTGCGATAGAAGGAGCGCTCTTTTCCGTCGGCGGAGTGCACGGTCACTTTCACCCGGGCGCCGATGACGGGGGCGCCCTTCAGGTCGAGCACGAGCCAGTCGTTGCCGGCGCCGGGGTTTTGGTAGAGCACGTTGTGGGCCACATCGCCCTCGAAGGCGCCGCCCATGGTACAATAGATATCCTGATCGCCATCGCGGTCGTAATCGCCGAAGGCGATGCCATGGCCTTTCTGAATGTGGCCGAAGCCGTCCATCGTAACCTCTTCGAAGCGCTGCCCCCCGACATTTCGGAACATCCGGTTAGGCACGATTGCGCGGAAGTCGGGCGCGCCGGTGGCGACATAGAAGTCGAGGTAACCGTCGTTGTCGAGATCGCCGAAGTTGCAGCCCATGCCGTACATCACCTTGTCGAGGCCGGTGGCGGCGGTCACGTCGGTGAAGGTTTCGTTGCCGTTATTGCGGAAGAGGCGGGGGTATTCGGCTTGCGGCGACTGGCCGAGGTATTCGGCGGCGGCATCGCCGCTCACCTGGTTTAGCCGGCGCAGGTCGTAGCCCGACACGAAGAGGTCTTCGAAACCGTCGTTGTCGTAATCGAAGAACCAGGTCGGAAAGCTAAAGACCGGTTCCTGCACGCCGGCGGCGGCTGCTTTTTCTTCGAACTGCCAATCCTGTGCCGTATGGCCGCCGCGGTTGAGGTAAAGGCGATTGGCGTTGCCGAGCACCGACACGAAGAGATCTGGACGGCCATCGTTGTTGACGTCGCTCCAGGCGCAACCCTTGACGAAGGCGGTAAAATTCAGTCCGGTCTGTGCGGCCACATTTTCGAAGGTACCGTCGCCCCGGTTGTGGTAGAGTTCGCAGGGGTGCGACAGTTGTACGCCGTCCTGTTTCGACGACTCGTTGCCGATGAAGAGGTCGAGGTAGCCGTCGCCGTCGAAGTCGGCCCAGGCTGCGGTTTGGGTCGGATGGTAAGTGAGGAGTCCGGCCGCTTCGGTCACGTCGGTGAAAGTGCCGTCGCCGTTGTTGTGCAGCAGCGAATTGGGCAGTTTGCCTCCCTTATTGAGCCAGCCGCCGCGGAGGATGAGGATATCGACCTTGCCGTCGTTGTCGTAGTCGGCCTGGAGCGTATTGAGTCCGCCAAAAAGGCCGGTCAGCCCGGCGGCGGCGGTGACGTCTTCGAAGGAGCCGTCGGCTTGCTGGAAGAAGAGCCGGCACTGGTCGCGCAGGCCGTAGGAAGTGGCGAAGATATCGAGGCGCCCGTCGTTGTTGAAATCTTCCATGATGGCGCCGCCGCTCAGTCCTTCGACATCGAGCCCAAGAGAAATGGCCACATCCTTGAATTCCGGAAAATCGCGGGCGGCCGAAGTAAAGGCCGCTGTTGGGATGCGGAACTTCGTCGGTACGCCATGGGGGTATTGGCCCAGCGTCATGTAGGCGATATTGAGCAGCCAGCGCGACTGCAGGTCGTCGGGATAGGCGGCCAGGATCTGTTCGTAGAGGGCGATGGCCTGTTCGGAGCCCTGTTTTAGTTGGTGCCAGCCCTCTTCCTTGAGCGGCAGGATGCAGGAAGCCGGGTTGTGGTTGTCGACGCAGTTTTGTTGTTCGCCCAGCCGGAGGTAAGCGATGGCCAGCAGTTCGTAGAGCATTTTGGTTTGGTCGTTGAGCTGTCCGCCCAGTTGCTGGGCGATCTTGCTCATTTCGAGGATGGCGTCTTCGAGTTTTCCGGCGTTGAGCAGTTCGTTGGCCATTTGGAAGCGCGCGGAGATCTGTTTCCCGAGTTCGGTTTGCTGGGCGGCCTGTTCGCGCCAGTACTCGGCGCGCAGGGAATTTAGCTGGTAGTTCTCCATCGGCACGGAATAGCGCGCCAGGCTGTCGAGCTGCTCGACCATGGTCTGGCGTAGGTCGGCTTTGGCTGCCGGCTGCGGCTTGTTGTTTTCGGGGGAGTTGCAGCTGAGGAGGAGGGTGGCTACAAACAGAAAGCAGAGGGCAGATGCAGTTGGCCGGTACATTTGGCCGGTACATTTGGCCGGTACAGTTGGCAGGGGGGCGAGGGAGCGAGGGGGCGAGGGGGCTGCTTCGCGGGAGTAAGGGCGGTTGACCCGACTGCGTTGTCCTCTGGGCCCTAAGGAACTAAGGATCCAAGGAACCAAGGACCTTACTTTGTCCAGGGATCCTTGGATCCAGGTATCCTTGGACCCTTTCCTGCTCGAAGTTCTGGTGTTCTGTCGACTTCCGGCTTTCAGCCAATTGCTCCAGTTGTTCATGGCCTGCGCATTTTCCGGCCAAGTTAGGCAAAAAAGGCCTTTCTGCCGGAGCGGCCCCGTCGGCGTAAAAATTTCTCCGGGAACTTTACAGATTGCCGGAAAGTTTATAAATTTGCAGTCGCTATCGAAAGATGGTCTGGTTTAGACCCATGGTGTAATTGGCAACACAGCAGATTTTGGTTCTGTCGTTCTAGGTTCGAGTCCTAGTGGGTCTACAAGAAAAGCCCGTCCGAACGTGCAGTTTGGGCGGGCTTTTTGTTTTTGCCTCCCCTCGCTCGTTTCGGTCTCCCGATCGACGATGCTCCTTCGCCGGTC
>JAGQXA010000852.1 GCA_020436865.1 Saprospiraceae bacterium
AATCCAGATGCGTGACAAAACGCACCGTTTGCGGCCCGAACGCAGTGGCCTTGATCCCCCTTTTTTCCAATTTTTCCACATAGGCCGCCGCCGTCAGCGGTGGTTGCAGGTCAAAGATCAGGATGTTCGACTGTACGGGCCGGACGTCGGCCACATAGGGCAGTGCTTCCAACAAACGGCCGATGATGCGCGCCCGTTCGTTGTCTTCCCGCAAGCGCTCCACATGATGATCGAGCGCATAGATACCCGCCGCGGCCAGGATGCCGGCCTGACGCATTCCGCCACCCATGACCTTGCGCACGCGCCGCGCCTGCCGGATGAAGGTCGCATCGCCGATCAGCAAGGAACCGACCGGGGCGCCAAGCCCTTTGGAAAGGCAGATGGAGATACTATCGAACTCGCGCCCGGTCTCGATCGTAGATTCGCCGGTTTCCACCAGGGCATTGAACAGCCGCGCCCCATCGAGATGAAGCCGCAAGCCTTGCTGCAGACACAGCTGCCGGATCGGGCGCAGTTCCGCCAGGGTATAGATCGAGCCGCCGCCCTTGTTGCAGGTATTCTCCAACACGACCAGCCGGGTTCTGGGCAGCCAGTCGAAGGGCGGTTTGATGGCCGCTTCGATCTGGGCCGCAGTGATCTTTCCGTGAGTGCCCGCCAGCAAATTGACGGCCACTCCCGAGTGGAAGGCGTAGCCGCCGACTTCGTACTGATAGACGTGCGAAAAGTGGTCGCAGATCACTTCGTCGAGCGGTTGGGTATGAACCTTTACCGCGATCTGGTTGGTCATGGTGCCGGAAGGGCAAAAGAGCGCAGCTTCTTTTCCGAACAAGGCGGCCGCTTTGTCTTCCAGGGCGTTTACGGTCGGATCTTCGCCAAATACGTCGTCGCCCACTTCCGCTCCGATCATCGCCTCCAGCATCGCCGGGGTGGGCTTGGTGACCGTATCACTTAGCAGATTGATCATGTGTGCCGATTGGTTTGCGGTAAATTTGCCAATTTTTGCCGACTTTCTATACGGTTCGCCGGTCGGCTACGTTGAGAATATGCCCGCAAGGTCGTAATTTCGGGGCTTCGTTAACCTTCCAAATCCGTTCCCATGTACAAGAGAACTCTTGCCGTCCTGCTGTTTTTTTCCGCCGTTCTTTTTTCCTGTCAGAATGCCGGGCAGCCCACGGCTGAACCGGGAACCGATCCCGTGGCCGCTCCCGGATCGGAAGAGTCGGTTCTGGCCCAACTGAAACGCGAGGCCCTGCCTTCCGACGACCTCCTCGGGCGGCTCAAGCAGGGGCTGGTGCGCCTGCAGGAAGGATACGACCAGGCCGAAGGCCGCATGCCCTCCGTCAAAGAGGTCGAAGTGTCGATCGATGCCGAATGCCTGCTGAGCATTTCCAACAAGGCCGACGGCGGCACCATGGTCCAGGTGAATCTCAAAGACCTCGACACCAACGGCCTGAGCCTGATCCCCGATCTGGCCCAGGGCGAGTTTCCCGGCCTGCGGATCAAGACCATCGAACAAAAGCCGACCGTATTGCACTATCAGGGCGGCCGGCTGGTCGACAAAGGCGACGAACTGGTGATCTATCTGGCCGACCGCACCGCTATCGAGTCGGTCACCCCCGCCATTCTGCAATCGATCTATTTGTGTCAGGGCTTGATCGAATAGGGGCTCAAAATTGATCTTTGTCGGGCGGGAGGTGTATTTATTACACTATTCCGGGTAGAACGATTGTGCCGACTGGGAAAAAATGTTAATTTTTGCAGACGAACTATATAACGAACAGGAAATGACGGAATTTAATAACTTCTTTAAATCCGCCTTTTCGGTAGACAACGTCATTTTTGGCTTCGACGAAGGGGATTTGAAGGTGCTTCTGATCAAGCGTGGGGCCGAACCCTTCAAGGGCAAATGGGCGTTACCGGGCGATCTGGTCTATCCGAACGAAGACCTCGACGCCGCTGCCGGGAGGGTCCTGGAAGAACTGACCGGCTTGCGGGAAGTATACCTTGAGCAGGTGAAAGCCTTTGGCGCCGTGAACCGCCACCCGCTGGGCCGGGTGATCACCGTAGCCTATTACTCGCTGATCAAGATCAATAAGTACGTCGTTACTCCTGCTTCGTTCGCGCAGAAGGCGAAGTGGCATTCGATCGCCGAAGTGAACGATCTGGCCTTCGATCACAACGAGATCCTCAACGCTTGTTTCGACCGGCTCAAGCAGCGCGTCCGCACGCGTCCGCTGGGCTTCGAGCTATTGCCCCCGAAATTCACCTTGACGGAATTGCAACACCTCTACGAGGCCATCCTGGAAACGGAACTCGACAAGCGTAACTTCCGCAAGAAGATCCTGTCGATGAACCTGCTGATCGATCTGGATGAAACGCAGGAAGGCGTCGCCCACCGTCCGGCAAAGTTGTTCGAGTTCGATCGCGACCGCTATGAAAAATTGGTGAAAGACGGGTTTTCCTTCGAGTTGAAGGAGTCGAAACGCAAGTTGGTTCCCACCCAGAGCTGATCCTCAATACACGATGCCCTGGTCGTCGACCAGATAGAAGTCGATCCCGTCGGGATACTGGTTCCGGTACTGCCCGATCAGGTCGATCAGGTCTTGCCCGTTCCCGTCGAACTGGTACATGAACTTATTGGTATAGGGATGTCCGGTCGACTGTGAATAGACGATCTCGTCGGCCACGTTGATCGTAAAATACCCGTAATAGCCCGGATCGTATGGCCGTGATTCGGCGATCAGTTCGAGATCGTGCAGGAATTCCATGGCCGGTCCTGCGAAGCCGGGTTGCGCGTATCCGACGTAGCCCCAGACGGTGTGATCCGGTATGCGCAACAGCCGGGAATGGACGAGTTCGATCCCGTCGTAGGAGTCGAGTTGTATTTCGAAGTACTCGTCGTTGACCGTGAGCGTGCCGATGTTGTGCACTGTATTTTTCAGGTTGACCTCCAGGCCATACATGCCTTCTACCAGATAACCCACCTCTATGTCGGCAGTCGCCGCCCCTTCGCCCGGCTGGCACTCGTCGGGAGGCAGGATCTCATTGAGCGACAGGAACAGGGTGCCGTTCTGCCGGTGGTACGTATGGGAGATCAGGTAGTTCTTGCAATCCTGCGCTTCGATGGAGGAGGCTTTGAAAATGAGCTTTCGTTGCAGCGTATCCAACTGTTCGAATAGGTCGACATAGAACGTCTTGGGAATGTCGACGACGATTCCCGGATCGTCTGATTTTACGCTGCAACCGCACAGCCAGGAGGCGGTCAGGATCACAAAAAATAGTCGGTAAGTGCTTTTCTTCATCAGGTGCGTATTCTCTGCAGGTCATTTCGAAAACGAAGCCGCTAATAAAATGCTGCTTGACCGCAGCACAAATTTACAATTCTATACTCAAGCGAGAGTGATTTGGGAATTATTAAGACGGACCAACAGCTGTCGCTTGCGTATAGGCTTGCCCTGCACCATAGGTCGGTCTATTCCTTGCCGGGCATCGTTCGTCCATCGGCAAGCAGAATTCATCCATAGATTTTGGTCGATTGCATCGATTTTCCTTTTTTGTTGCAGGCAACTTTTTTGTCCTCAAACCTGTCCTTTCCCAGTATATGATCGAGCTAAAGAACATACGAAAAGCCTATACCACGGAATACACCAAATTGGAGGTCCTCAAAGGGATCGACATGAACATCGAGCACGGAGAGTTCCTCTCCATCATGGGGTCGTCCGGTTCCGGTAAGTCTACCTTACTCAACATCATCGGCATCCTCGACGATTACGACAGCGGCGATTATCGCTTCGACGGCGAACTGATCAAAGGCCTTTCCCAACGGCAGGCCGCTCAGTATCGCAACCGCTTGATCGGCTTCGTTTTTCAGTCGTTTAACCTCCTTTCGTTCAAGACGGCCCTCGAGAACGTCGCTCTTCCACTCTACTATCAAAAAGTGGACCGAAGAAAACGGCAGACGGTCGCCATGGAATATCTCGATATGGTCGGGCTGAAAGATTGGGCGCACCACCTGCCCAATCAGATGTCGGGTGGACAGCAACAACGGGTGGCCATCGCCCGGGCGCTGATCAGCCAGCCGAAGGTGATCCTCGCCGACGAACCGACCGGGGCCCTGGACACCAATACTTCCTACGAGGTCATGAAGATCTTTCGGGAGATCAACCAGCAGGGCATCACCATTATCGTCGTGACCCATGAGCACGACATCGCCAATATGACCAAGCGGATTATCCATTTGAAAGACGGACTGATCGACGGCTCCACCTCTGTGGCCACAGCTTCGGCGGGGAGTTGATCGTCGTGTCCGGCAATATCATCCAACAAAGCCTTGATCCGCTATGCTAGACCAGGACAAGTGGCGGGAGATCTTCGACTCCATCCGACGGCATAAATTGCGCACCTTCCTGACCGCCCTGAGCGTCTGGTGGGGCATCTTTATGTTGGTCATTCTCCTGGGGGCCGGCAACGGTCTGCAAAACAGTTTTGAACGGAATTTCCGCGACGACGCGGTCAACAGCCTGTGGATCTACCGTGGCCGAACCTCCGAACCCTACAAGGGGCTACCAGCCGGACGTCGCATTCGCTTTACCAACGATGATTACGAACTGGTGCGCGATGAGATCCCGGGGGTCGAACACATCACCGGTCGCTATTACCTCGGAGGCGAATATGTCGTCAAACGAGGGCAAACGGTGCTGTCGTACGACGTGCGCTGTGTGCATCCCGATCACCAGTATCTGGAGAATACCTTGATGGAATCCGGCCGTTTTCTCAACCTGCCGGACATCGAACAACGCCGGAAGGTTTGCGCGATCGGCAATGTCGTGGCGGAGGAGATGTTCACAGCCGAAGAAGATCCCATTGGCGAATATCTCAATGTCAAGGGCACTGAGTACCAGGTGGTAGGCGTCTTCAACGATGAAGGCCACGAAAGCGAACGCCGCAAGATCTACATCCCCATCACGACCGCTCAACGCATCTACGAAGGGGAGGATATCGTCCATCAGCTCATGGTCACGGTGGGCGACGCCACCCTCGAAGAATCGCGGGCGATCGAAGCATCGGTCCGGCAGCGGATGTCCGAGCGGCATAGTTTTGCCCTTTCCGACAAGCAGGCCCTGCGCATTTGGAACAATATTTCCGAATACCAGGATTTTCAATTGATCTTTACCTTTATCAAGGGATTTATTTGGTTTGTGGGGATCGGCAGTATCATCGCTGGCGTGATCGGGGTCAGTAACATCATGCTGATCGTCGTGAAAGACCGAACCCGCGAGATCGGAATCCGCAAGGCCCTGGGCGCTACCCCTTGGTCGATCATTGCCATGGTGCTGCAGGAGTCGGTCTTCCTGACCTCCCTGGCCGGCTATCTCGGCTTGCTCTGTGGGTTCGGCGTCGTCTACGGCATTCACCATTTTATGGAAGAGAACCAGATCGAAGTGGAGTTTTTCTACAATCCGCAGGTCGATTTTTCGACCGTGCTGACGGCCTTGCTGACCCTCGTCTTTTGCGGCGCCCTGGCCGGCCTGATCCCGGCCCTGCAAGCTGTGCGGATCAATCCGGTGACGGCGATGAAATAGGATGATACAAAGGATACAAAGGTAGCAGAGGTTGCAAGGGTTACAGAGGTTGAAAGGGGGCAAATGACAGATGGCAGGTACAGTTGGCAGGGAGCAAGGGGGCAGCTTCGCTGGGGCGAAGGAGCGCCAAAGGACCTCGCAGAGGTCCCCCCCTCTCTAGCCGACGCCAGGCTACCCCCGGACTCCCGGCATTACCGCCCCAACAACCCAATAACCCAATTCCCCAATTCCCCAATAACCCAATTCCCCAATAACCCAATTCCCCAATAACCCAATAACCCAATTCACCAGCATGTTCGACCGCGACAAATGGCAAGAGATCTTCGATACGATCCGCAAGCACAAGCTGCGGACCTTCCTCACGGCCCTGGGCGTGTGGTGGGGGATCTTTATGCTCGTTTTTCTGATGGGGGCCGGGCAAGGGCTGCAAAATGGCGTGGTGCGCATGTTCGGCACGCATGCCAAGAACGCGCTATACGTATGGACGCAGCGCACCACCATGCCCTACGAAGGCCTGGCGCCGGGGCGCTATCCGCAACTCACCTACGACGACATCGTAGCCATCGAAACGCGCTATTCCGACCTGATCGAACACATTGCGCCACGGCTCTTTGTGCCGTCGGGCGAAGTGACCCACGGCCTGCAAAAAGGATCGTACACTGTGCGGGGCGAGCGCCCCGACCTGCTGCAGATCGAGGCCATGGAGATGGTGAACGGCCGCTTTATCAACAAGCTCGACATGGAGCAAAAGCGCAAGGTCGTGACGATCGGTAAGCGCGTACGCGAGGTGCTGTTCGGGGAGGAAGATCCCATCGGGCAGTATGTGAAGATCAGCGGAGCCGAGTACCTGGTAGTCGGCGTCTTCGCCTCCACGCGCCGCGGCGGAGAGAATGCGGCGGAGGACGAGGAGACGATCTTCATGCCCCTTACGACGGCCCAGCAGGTGACCAACCGGCCACGCGACATCAATTGGTTTGTCTGCACGATCGATCCTCGCGTGCGGGTCAGCAGTGTGGAGGAAAAGATCAAGGACGTCATTCGCGACCGGCACAAGATCCATCCGGACGACCCGCAAGGGGTGCGGTCGGACAATATAGAAGAAGAGTTCCGGGAGATCATGGGATTGTTCTTCGGGATCAAATTCCTGGTCTGGATCGTCGGGATCGGCAGCTTGCTGGCCGGGATCATCGGCGTGGGCAACATCATGCTGATCGTCGTCAAGGAACGCACGCGCGAGATCGGGATCCGCAAGGCGCTGGGCGCCACACCGGGCTCGATCGTGAGCATGATCCTGCTCGAATCCGTGGTCATTACTGCGGTCGCCGGTTATCTCGGATTACTGTCGAGCACCGGCCTCATCTACCTCATGCAGGTAGCGGTGGGGGAGGATGTGCAGTTCTTCGCCAACCCCCAGGTCAATCTGGGCGTGGGCCTGACCGCCCTGCTCATTCTGGTGGTAGCCGGCGCCCTAACCGGTCTGGTGCCGGCATTGACCGCCGCCAGAGTGCAGCCGGTGGTCGCCTTGAAAGATGAATGAATTAGTCACTGAACCTAATAACCATTAGTATGAACAAAGGTTGTCTTTTCGCCCTGGGAGCTCTGCTGGTCATTTCCTCGATCGGTCTGGGGATCTATTTCTACAAGCAGAGCAATAAAGACCCCATCGTCTACGAAACAGCCAAGCCCGAGATCACCGATATCGTTAAAAAGACCGTCGCCACCGGCGCCGTTCGCCCCCGACAGGAGGTCAATATCAAACCCCAGGTATCCGGGGTGATCGACGAGCTGTTTATCGAAGCCGGAGAAATGGTCAAGAAAGGCCAGCAGATCGCCCGGATCAAACTGATCCCGAGCGAGGTCAATATCAACAATGCGCAGTCGAACGTCGAACTGGCGCGTCTGCGCTACGACGACGCCAAGCGCGAACTGGAACGCCAGCGCAAGGTTTTTTCCCAAAAGCTCGACATGGAAGATGCGCGCGTGCGCCTCGAGAACGCGAAGCGGGAAGAAGAGCGCAACCGGCAGTTGTTCGAGGAAGGGGTCGTGTCCGAACAGGATTATAACCAGTTCAAACGCGACTACGAATTGGCCCAGGCCGCATTCGATAATGCCGAGATCCTTTCCGCTAACAACATCCGGCAGTTCGAGAACAATGTCGATATCCGCCACCAGGAACTGCAGGCCGCCATCAGCAACCTGCAGTTGCTGCGCGAGGGCGTGGCCAGCAATTCAAAACAGGTGGCCAACATCGTGACCTCCACGGTCGACGGAATGGTCCTCGACGTACCCGTAGAGGAGGGCAGCTCGGTGATCGAACGCAACAATTTCAACGAAGGTACCACCATCGCCTCCATCGCCGATATGAACTCCCTCGTCTTCGAGGGTAAGGTCGATGAATCCGACGTGGGTAAGCTCAAAGAGGGCATGCCCCTCGAACTGACGGTTGGCGCGATCGAAGGCAAGACCTTCGAAGCGACCCTCGAATACATCGCTCCGAAAGGCGAAGAAGAAGAGGGCACGGTGAAGTTTGAGGTCAAAGCCGCCATCAAGCCGGCGGAAGACGTGTTTCTACGAGCCGGTTACAGCGCCAATGCCGATATCATTCTCGATCGCCGGCAACAAGTGCTCGCCATCAAGGAACGCGATCTTCTCTTCGAGCAGGATTCTACTTTCGTGGAAGTGCAGGTAGGCGATCAGGAATTTCAGCGCCGCGCCGTACAGGTTGGCCTTTCCGACGGCGTGCAGATCGAGGTGCTCAATGGCATCGATTCCACGACCCAGGTCAAGGTCCAAAAGAACCTCTGATAGCGCCACGGATGCCCTAAATCGGCGCCTCCCACCCCAAGTGATCCGATCAGTATACTGATCGGATCACTTAATTCGGAAATTCGGCAGACCTGCGCAACGACAGTTTGCGCGAAATTTGGACAGGCACTTTTCTCCATTTTTTTCTATCGCGATCACTTTGGTCTTGATAACCAATGGGTTGCCTGTTAGCAGGTAGTCGTGGAAGACGGTCGACCCTTCGCCGACCTAGCCTTTTTTGCAGGTGTGGGTAGAGACGGATGCCGGCTGGCGGACGATTTTCGCAAAAATCTAACAAAGCAATTCGTTGTAAAGAGAATTGGTTATATTTGTCCTGGTGGTGCTCCGCTTGGCTTCGCCGCAAACAGAGAGATAGCGCAATAAGCCAGAACGCCCCGATCTTTTTCGACATCTATTCCGATCCACTCCTTCGGTAAACTTTACCGGGGTCCTCCCCTTCCTTTGCTGGTATTGACCTGGCAAGATCCCCCGACTTGTAAGCGATCCCGAAAACGACAAATTATAATCCATGAAGAGGTCAAACCTTCTCCTATTACTTACCTATGTGCCGACCTATGGTCGGGTCCTTCTCCACGGCCGTTTGCCGCTCTGGCTGATTGCCCTCTCGGCCTTGTTTCTGCCGCGATCTCTGTATGCACAGTGCGACCCCGCTCCGGCGGAGCAGATCCTTTGCGCCGGGGAAAGCGTGCAGATCGATGGCGCACCGGCCGGATCAGGAACATACCTCGAACACTCCTGGGAGATCCTGGGCGTCAGTACGGCCGCCAATGTGCAGCTGTTGCAGGCCGACGAACAGATCGTGACCGTCGATCTGACCTCGCCCGATCTGCTCACCGGCACGCTTTTCCTGCACTATCAGGTCAGCGACGATGCCGGTTGTACGGGAGAGGCCATCCTCGAACTATCCGTTCTGGCGCCGCCCGCGGTGAGCATCGAAGGGGCCGCCGATCTTTGCGCCGACGGCGAACCGATCCTGCTCGAAGGCAAACCGGCCAATGGCGCCTTCTCCTCCTTCGGCCAACCCGGATTGACCGATCATGGCGACGGCACCGCCTCCTTCGATCCGGGCGATGCGGGGCTCGGCCTCTTCCTGCTGGCCTACACCGCTGAGGCGGGTGGCTGCCCGGCTACCGCCACCGCCGAGCTGGAAGTATTGGATTGCCCGCCGCCGGCATGGCAGCTCCTCGCACCGTGTTCCTGTCAAACGGGCAACGGCGGACAGGAGGGTAACGCTACCACCTTGGAAAACGGCCAATTCATCGAAACCATCCAGGTGACCAGCCAGCCCGGCGAAAACTGGTACCTGCTCGGATCCAGCGGCTTCTACGATCCCGCCAGCCCGGCGCCGCCCGCCGCGCCGGTGGCCTTCGCCACAGGCCCCGACGGTAAATTGCTGAGCGAGCAAGCTCCGGGAGTCTATGAGCTCGAAGGGATCCACATCGATGCGCAGGGTTATGCGGTACAACTGACCAATGGCGCCGATACCCTTCTGGCGACCAACATCTGCTACTATCCCGAGCCGGCCATTGTCGGACTCGATGAAGGATACTGCCTCGGCGACGATCCGGTCCAACTACAGGCTGAAACCGGTGGAGCCAACGGCACCGGGCTGTTCTCCATCCTTGCGGAAAATGGCGACCCGCTGCAGTCCGATGTGTCTGCATTTGCGCCCGGCCAGTTCGGTACGGGCCATTTCCAGGTAGAGTACCTCTTCGACGAACAGAATGCCGGACCCTGTGAAAATTGCAATCCCGGCTGCGTACAGGTTGTTTCCCAGGCGGTCGAAGTAGCTGCGGGAGACGAGGCGCCGGTTTGCAACGACTTCGTGAATATCGCACTCGACGGCGATTGCTCCGAGGAGATCCTGCCCGACCTGGTGCTCGAAGGTTCTTACGAGTCCTTCGTCGTGTATGAAGTGCAGATCTACAGCGGCAATAACCTGATCGGCAATACCGTCACGGCCGAACATCTCGATCAAACCTTGACCGTCAAGGTCGTCAATACCTGCAACGACGACTACTGCTGGGGCGAGATCCACATCGAAGATAAGTGGGCGCCGCAGTTCGACTGCCCGACTACGGTCGTGGAAATCCCCTGCACCACCGATGCGGAGGCCGTGCCTCCGCCGCCCGTGTTCGACAACTGCGACGTTGCGGTCGACGCCGATCTGGTCGACGAATCGATCACGGCCTTCGATTGCGACGACGGCTCCGGCCTGATCGAACGCATCGAACGCGAGTGGACCGCCACCGACGCCTCCGGCAATCAGGCCGTCAACTGCCTGCAGATCATCGAATGGCAGCGCAGCGACCTCGACGAAGTGGTCTTCCCGTTGAATCGCGACGATATTCAAGGGCCCTCCGTCGATTGTGCCGATGCCGATATCAGTCCGGCTAACACCGGCTACCCGACCGTCGGCGGCCTGCCGGTCGGAGCGGGAACCGACTTCTGCAGTATCACCGCCACCTACACCGACCTCCAGCTGCCGAGCTGCGGCGGAGGGTTCAAGATCGCCCGCAGCTGGACGTTGACGAGCGATTGCTCGGATACCCCCGTCGAACACGTGCAGGTGATCAAGGTAGCCGACCTGACGCCCCCCGTGCTTACCTGCCCGGCGCCGACCACCGTGTCGGTCAATACCGACGACTGTACCGCCGCCATTTTCTTGCCGGAGATCGACATCACCGACAATTGTTCGGGCTTTAGCGTAAGTGTCAATACTCCGCAAGGCGTGGTCAACGGCAACGGCGGGTTCGTTTCCGGATTGCCCATCGGCACGTACTCTTTGCAGTACAAAGCCATCGACGAATGTGGCAATCTCGGTAGTTGCCAGTTCGAACTCAGCGTGGCCGACCTGGTGGCGCCGGTGACGATCTGCGACGAGTTCACCGTGGCCGCACTCGACGCCGATGGAAGTATCGAGGTGCTGGCCGTCAATCTCGATGACGGCAGTTTCGACAACTGTACCGACATCGGGTTTTCCGTACGGCGCATGGACGATCCGGGAGATTTCCAGCCGCAGGCCGTGTTCGACTGCGACGATGTGGCCGCTAGCCCGATCATGGTGGCCGTCAAGGTGACCGACGAATACGGCAACGAAAACACCTGCATGGTGGAAGTCACCGTGCAGGACAAACTGAGTCCGGCGCTGACCTGCCCCGACGATGTGGTGCTGCTCTGTGAGGCCGATCCCGGAGATCCCGCGCTGACAGGTACTCCTACGGTGCTCGAAGCTTGCGAGTACGAACTCAATGTGTCTGAGAGCGACGACATCGCCCAGTGCGGCACCGGTATGATCGTACGGCAATACACGGCTGTCGATGTCAGCGGCAACAGCAGCAGCTGTACCCAGAAGATCACGATCGAAGACGACGACCCCTTTACCGAAGAAGATATCATCTGGCCCGAAGACATCGAGGTGAGCGAATGCGAGTCGCTCGGGCTTATCGAGCCCGACAGCTTGCCCGCCGGCCCCGGCAACTATCAGTACCCGATCATTCTGGACAATCCCTGCTCTTTGATCGGGATCAACTACGAAGATCAGTTCTTCGACGTGGCCTCGCCTGCCTGCTTCAAGATCGTGCGCACCTGGCGGGTGCTCGACTGGTGTCAGTACGATTCCAACGATCCCGATTCCGGCGGTCTCTGGGAGTATCAGCAAACGATCAAGGTCGTCGACAATACTCCACCGGAAGTAGAATGCGATTTTAGTCCGTTCGTCAAACTGACCGAGCCCTTCTGCTATGATACGGTGACGCTGCCGTACCCGATGATCACCGACTGTAGCCCGGAGGTCGAAGTGTTCGTGCAAAGCGATCTGGGGCAGGGCTTCGGCCCCTTCCTCGAAGTGCCGCTCGGCGCCTACGACGTGTCCTACACGGTGGTCGACAATTGCGGCAACTCCACGATTTGCGAATTCACTCTGCAGGTGCTCGACGGCAAGAAGCCTTCCCCTGTTTGCGTGAACGGCATTGTGGCCGAAGTGATGCAAACCGGCATGGTGCCGATCTGGGTCAGTATGTTCGAGGCCGGAAGTTTCGATAACTGCACGGCCAGTGAAGACCTGATCCGTTCCTTCTCCCAATACGACTATACCGATACCGTACGCTTTTACACCTGCGACGAGATCGGCCCCAATACCCTGGAGTTCTGGGTGACCGACGAGGCAGGTAATGCCGACTTCTGCGAGATCACCATTTTCATCCAGGACAATATGAATGTGTGCAACCTGGACCTGCTCAGCGTGGCCGGACTGGTACAAACGGAGGAGATCGAAGGCGTGGCCGGAGTGGAAGTCAATGTAAGCGGCAACCAGGCGCCTCCTTACCTTACTCTGGCCGACGGCGTTTATGCCATCTCCAACTTGCCGCCGGGAGGCGATTATACGCTCGTACCGTCGAAGACCGACGATCCGGTCAACGGCGTGACCACCTATGACCTGGCCCTGCTCACGAAGCATATCCTGGGCGTACAGCCTCTCGATTCACCCTATAAGATCATCGCGGCCGACGTCAACCATTCGGAAACGATCACGACGCTCGACGTGGTCGAATTGCGAAAGCTGATCCTCCTGCTGGTCGACGATTTTCCGAACAATACCTCCTGGCGTTTTGTCGACGCCGCCTTCATCTTTCCCGATCCGGCCGATCCGTTCGCTACGCCCTTCCCCGAGGTGCTCAACTTCAACAACCTCTCGGCCGATGTATCGAATGCCGATTTTGTGGCCGTCAAAGTGGGCGACCTCAACGGTAATGCGCAAGCCAATGCCTCCGCCTCCGCGGAAGACCGCCAATCTGGAACGCCCCTGCTCCTGACGGCGCCCGACCTTTCCTGGCGGGCCGGCGAAACAGTGATCGTTCCGCTGAGGGGAAGCGAACTGCAGGAACTCAGCGCCTATCAGTTTGCCCTGCGGTTCGATCCTGCCGTGCTCTGGCTGCAGGAGGTCCTGCCGGGGCAGCGCAGCGCGGCCGAGGATTTCGGACTGGCTCGCGCCGATGAAGGGCTCTTTACCGCATCCTGGTTCGATCTGGCGCCTTATAACGTTCAGGAAGCCGATCTGTTCCGCCTGCGGTTTACCGCCTTGCAGGACGGCCGTCTGAGCGATCTCTTGCGTCTGGATCGAACGGCGATGCCCGCTCTCGCTTATGCCGGTTCCGGCATGGCCCGGGAGGTCGAGTGGCACTTCAGTGCAGCGACCGACGAGTCCGAACAGCCATTGCTGCTCCCTGTACGCCCGAATCCGTTCCGCGATCAACTCGAGTTGCAGTTCCTGCTGCCGGCCCCGATGCCGGTTTCACTGACCATCACCGACCTTTCGGGAAAGGTCGTGTGGCAATGGCGGGGCGAGCAAGCGGCCGGTCACCACCGCATCGCCTTGAACGGTGACGAGCTGCCCGACGCCGGTATCTACTTCTGCCGCATGGAAGCAGGAGAGGTGTCAAACGTGCAGAGGCTGGTGCGGATAAAGTAGAAAGGATCCGGAATAGCGGTCGGAACGCTCCGGGCGTTCCGACCGCTATTTTCATGGGCAGAATTATTATCTTTGCCCAATGGGCCGGATCATGGGCATCGACTACGGAACGAAGCGGGTGGGACTGGCGGTGACCGACCCCGAACGGATCATTGCAAGCCGGCTGGAAACCGTGCCTACCGATCAGATCTTTGATTACCTGGAAACGTATCTAACGCAGGAAACGGTCGACCTGATCGTCGTCGGCGAGCCCATGCATCCCGACGGGCAGCCGGCGCAGATCGCCCATCTGGTGGTGGGTTTCGTTCGCCGTATGCGAAAGCAGTTTCCGACCGTGGAGGTGCTCACCTGGGATGAGCGTTTTACCTCCGTGGAAGCCAAACAGATCATTCTGCAAGGTGGGGCCGGTCGCAAGAAAAGGCGCGATAAGGCGCTGGTCGATCAGGTCAGCGCCGTGCTGATCCTGGAAGATTTCCTAAAAAATCACATTTGGTAGCAACTTCGACGCTCTTTTTGCGTCACAACCAGTGGTGGGGTTAGCTGCCGCACAAGTAGAAAAGCTGAACGACGCATGATTTTACCGATTTACGGGTACGGACAGGCAGTGCTGAAGAAAGTGGCCGAGGACATTTCTCCCGATTATCCCCAACTCGACGAACTGATCGCTAACATGTGGGACACGATGTACAAGGCCAGCGGAGTTGGATTGGCGGCGCCGCAAGTGGGCCTGTCGATCCGTCTGTTTGTGGTGGATACCGTCCAGATCATGGAAGAAGGGAAAGAGGAGGAAGGCATCAAGCAGGTGTTCATCAACGCCCGGAAGCTGGAAGAGGCCGGCGACCCCTGGGCCTACGAGGAAGGCTGTTTGAGCATCCCCGATATTCGGGGCGACGTGGAACGCCCCCCCCAACTCCGGATGCGCTATCTCGATGAGCAATTCGTCGAGCAGGAAAAGGTGTTCACCGGCGTCAACGCCCGGGTGATCCAGCACGAGTACGACCACATCGAAGGGAAGTTGTTCATCGAACACCTCAAGCCGATCAAGCGCAAAATGATCCAGCGACGGCTGGAGAATATCCGGAAAGGCCAGGTGCAGGTCGACTACTCGATGAAGTTCCTTGGTCGCTGAGCTGATGCTCCTGCCTGTCGTTCAAGTTCTTTTACAGGGACAACGGCCGTCATGCAAGGCTAAAAACTATCTGGTTTTCTTGTGACGAGGGCAAATATGCAATACATTTGTTTGGAATGACTGGAATCCGACCTTTGAGCAATTTATGCGGGTCGATCTATGCAAATCCCCCTTATTGTTCATCAAATCAATAAAACATCCCTATGACACCGAAACGAACTTTACTTTTCCTTAGCATTCTATGCCTGTTTATGGCGCCGGTGGGGTCGGCTCTGGCCCAGCAGAGCGGAGCTCCTTATGGCGGCATCCAGGCTACCCCCAAGTACGCCTGGGAAGCCGGCCTGCATGGCGGCCACTTCTTTTCTGCAGGCGACCTCGACTTTACGCCCAGCTATGCCTTCGGGTTTCATTTCCGCCGGGCGCTCGATTACGTGTTTTCTATCCGCGTCGACGCTATGTACGGCATGGCGCAGGGGGATAGCCAGGACGGAGGCTTTCGCTATGAGGACGAGCTATACGACTACAAGACCACCTATGCGAATATGTCCTTCCAACTGCTCATGACCATCAACAACCTCAAGTGGGACACGCCCAAGCGCAAGGTAAATATCTATGGCCTGATCGGAGGCGGCCCGGTTTATACCAAAACCTCCGTAAAGTCGAAAGAGCAGAACAAGTGGAACGAGTACGACGATATCGAGATCGCCGGCCGGGGAACGGGCAACTGGGTTCCGTCGGTTGAAGTGGGCGCCGGACTGGCGTTCCGGGTCACCGATAACTTCAACATCGGTATCGAACACAAGGGGGCTACCATTTTCGGCAAACGCACCGACCTCATCGACGCCTTCGACAACCGCTGGCGGGATGTGCTCAACTATACCAATATTCGCCTCAATTTCAACCTGCGCAATAAAGGCGCCCTGGCCGAACCGCTCTACTGGATCAACCCGCTCGATGTGGTCCTGACCGACATTTCCGAGCTCAAGCAGCGGCCGGTACTCGATCTGACCGATACCGACAAGGATGGCGTGATCGACATGCTCGACCAGGATCCGAATACGCCTGCCGGCGCCGCGGTGGATACGCGCGGTATTCCGCTCGACAGCGACGATGATGGAATTGCCGATTACCTGGATCAGGAACCCTTTTCGCCGCCGAACGTATCGGTCGACAGCCGGGGTGTGGCCCAAAACCAGCAGCAGGGCATCAGCGAGCAGCAGGTCGAAACCATGATCCAAAATGCCCTGCAGGGAAGCCAGTCGGCCAGCCTCGTCGATTGGTTCCTGCCGATGATCCACTTCAACATCGACAGCTACAAGATCCGGTATGCCGATTACGGCAACCTGTCAAATGTGGCCTCCGTACTAGAAAAGAATCCAAAGATGAAGCTGGTCGTCAGCGGCTATACCGATCAAACTGCGTCCGACGATTATAACGAAACGCTTTCCTATCGCCGGGCGATGGCGACGATCGATCACCTGGTCAACAACCATGGCGTCGACCGCAACCGCCTCCTGTTGCAATACGGTGGCGAGCAGGAAAACCTCGTGCCGTCTAGCGGCAGCAGCCTGATGAACCGCCGGGTGGAGTTTCGCCTCGCTACGCCCGACGACACCGAAATGGCTCCGCCGAAAAGCCTCGACGGGCAGTTCAGCGGCAATAAGGAAGGCTATTAAGGGTTAAGTAGAAAGATGAAAGTAGAAAGAGGAAAGACCAGATAATAAAGTCTTTCCTCTTTCTACTTTCATCTTTCATCCAAACTCAGTACCCCCCATAGGCCAGCAACACCAGCGTGCAGGCCGATTCCACCTCGATCCCTTCCGCACTGGCCAGTCGGGCCAGTTCCGGGTTCTCGGCGCCCGGATTGAAGATGATGCGTCGCGGACGGAGTTTCAGCAAGTAGTCATAATACGGCCGTTGATGGGCCACGTTCAGGTACACGGTAACGGTGTCGACATCGTCGATCATCGGTTGGCCGTGCTGTATGGGCAGGCCGTCGATCTCGCCCTCGCGGATGCCGAGCGGGATCACCTCATGTCCCTTTTGAAGCAACTGCTGCACGGCGGCATAGGCGTAGCGGCCGGCGCGCGGAGTGGCGCCCAGAACGATCGTTTTGCGGGAGTTTTGCATGGAGAAGCGGAAATGTCGGTAAGAGAACCCTCCGACGCATCGCGGGCTGGACGGTTTCCAGGCCAAAGGCGTCGGAGGGTTTTGTACTTATACCAGCAGGCGCACCGGATTTTCGAGGGTGGCCTTGAAGGTTTGCAGGAATTGGGCGCCCGTTGCGCCGTCGACCACGCGGTGGTCGCACGAAAGGGTCACTTTCATCATCTTGCCGGGCACGATCTCGCCGTTCTTGACGATCGGCTTGTCGATGATGGCGCCGACCGCCAGGATGCAGGCATCGGGCGGGTTGATGATCGCCGTGAACTCTTCGATACCGAACATGCCAAGGTTGGAGATCGTGAAGGTGTTGCCTTGCATTTCTTCTAATCCCAGCTTGCGATCCTTCGCCCGTCCGGCCAAGTCTTTGACCTCCAGGTTGATCTGCGAAAGCGTCTTGATGTCGGCAAAGCGAACGACCGGCACCACCAGGCCTTCGTCGACCGCTACGGCTACGCCGATGTGGACGTCGCGGTTGGTACGGATCTTATCGCCCAGCCAGGAGGAGTTGACGGCCGGATGCTGGCGCAGGCTGGTAGCGACCGCCTTGATGACCAGGTCGTTGAACGACAGCTTGGTCGGCGAAACCTCGTTGAGGCGCTGCCGCCATTCGACGGCTTGTTCCATGTCGACCTCGATGGTCAGATAGAAGTGCGGGGCCGAGAACTTGCTTTCGGCCAGGCGTCGGGCGATGGTCTTGCGCATTTGCGAGACCGCCTTTTCCGTATAGTTTTCGCCGCCTCCGGTATAGGAGAAGGGCACGACTTCCGGTTCCGTCTTGGCCGGTTCGGCTTTTGCGGCGGGTTTGCTTTCGGGAACGGCGGTCGGTTGCGGACTCGGTTGGCCGGAGCCTTGTTCGAGGAATTCCTCGACGTCGCGCCTGACGATGCGGCCATGGTCGCCGCTACCCTGAATGTTGGCCAGGTCGATGCCGGCCTCCTGGGCCATGTTGCGGGCCAGGGGCGAAGCTTTGATCCGCTGCCCGGACGGGTCGCCCGCAGCCGGTTCGGGAGAAGTGGAGATGTTCGGCTCCGATCGAGGCGTTTCGGCTTCGGTGGTCCCTTCCGAAGTATCCACTCCGTTCCCATCGCCGTCGCCACCTGCTTCGGCCGCTTGGACGGCGGCCTTCCAGTCTTCTCCTTTCTTGCCGATCACGGCGATCACGCCATTGATCGGCACGGGGCCTTCTTTGACGGCAATGTGCAGGAGCACTCCCTCCAGGAAACTATCCAGCTCCATGGTGGCTTTATCGGTCTCCACTTCCGCCAGGGTCTCTCCCGGCTCTACATGATCGCCTTCCTCTTTGAGCCAACCGACTATGTTGCCTTCTTCCATGGTATCGCTCATGCGCGGCATGCGTATGACTTCAGCCATATTTTCTTTCTTTTAGGTTAATTTTCGTTGTGGCGCCGGCCAAAATTACGCTAATATCAACAGAGGTCAAGCAAATCGGTTCATTTTTTTGGCCGCTCCCAGCCATTGCAAACCGTCCATTTCCTCTAAACGACCGGTCATGACCGCTCTCCGTTGAAAATCGGAGGGCTTGCCGGAGTGGTTGCGGCAGGAAAGTTTCCAAACCATTTAGGTTTGAGTATAGCTTCGTACCTTTACCTCATGAACTTTTCCTCTAAACTCATCGAAGAAGCGGTCAACGCCTTCGCCACCCTGCCGAGCATCGGGAAGAAAACAGCCCTGCGGCTGGTGCTGCACCTGATCAAGCAGGAACCCGGCTTTACCGAGAATCTGTCGGAGGCCCTGTTGCAGATGCGACGGAACATCCGGGAGTGTCGGTTGTGTCATAACATCTCCGATGCCGAATTGTGCGCGATCTGCAGCGATCGCCGGCGCGACCCCTCGCTGATCTGCGTCGTGGAGGGCATTCGCGACGTGATGGCGATCGAAGAAACCGGCCAGTATCACGGTCAGTATCACGTGCTGGGCGGGGTGATCTCGCCGATCGAAGGGATCGGTCCGGACCAACTGCAGATCGACTCGCTCGTCGGCCGGGTGGCCGAAGGAACGGTCAAGGAGATCATCATGGCCATCAGTCCGACGATAGAAGGCGACACCACGATCTTCTATCTGGCTGGCCGCCTGAAGGACTTCCAGCTAAGGATCAGCACCATTGCCCGGGGCGTGTCTTTCGGCGGCGAGTTGGAGTACGCCGACGAATTGACGCTGGGCCGTTCGATCGTGTCGAGGGTGCCGTATGGGGAGTAGAAAGATGAAAGTAGAAAGAGGAAAGAGCGTTAAGAACTGAAGAGGAAAAATACATGGGGAGTGCCCGCCATATGAAGCTCAGCGTAATTATTGTCAACTACAATGTGCAATACTTTCTGGAACAGGCGCTGTTGTCGGTTCGGAAGGCGGCGGCGCGTTTGCCGGTGGAAGTGTTCGTGGTCGACAACAATTCGGTCGATGAGTCGGTAAAGATGGTGCGCGAGAAATTTCCGGAAGTCATCCTGATAGCTAATCACGACAATCCCGGCTTTTCCAAAGCCAACAACCAGGCCATCCGCGTTTCCCGAGGCGAATATGTATTGTTGCTCAATCCCGACACGGTGGTCGAGGAAGACACCTTCGACAAATGCGTGGCCTTTATGGACGCCCATCCGGAGGCGGGAGGTCTCGGGGTGCGAATGATCGACGGCTCGGGGAAGTTCCTGCCGGAGTCGAAGCGTGGCTTTCCTTCTCCTTTCGTTGCCTTTTGCAAAGCCTTCGGCCTTTCGCGGCTCTTTCCCCGTTCGCGGGTCTTTAATCGCTATCACCTCGGCTTTCTCGACCCCGAAGAGACGCACGAGGTCGAAGTGCTCGCCGGGGCCTTTATGTTGCTGCGCCGGTCGGTACTTGACGAGATCGGACTCCTCGACGAGGCTTTTTTTATGTACGGCGAAGATATCGACCTGTCGTATCGCATCGTACAGGCCGGATATCGCAACTATTACTTTCCGGGCACGACGATCATTCACTACAAAGGCGAAAGTACCAAGAAAGGTAGCCTCAACTATGTGCGCACCTTCTACAACGCCATGATCATCTTTGCCCGCAAGCATTTTCAGGGAGAAAAGGCGCGGGTGTATATCCTGATGATCCAGATGGCCATCTATTTCCGGGCCTTCCTGACCTTGCTGACAAACTGGGGAAAACGGCTGTATCTGCCGCTTCTGGACGGTGGGCTGATCTTCGGCGGACTCCTTTTTCTCAAGAGCTTTTGGGCGACCTATTATCATCAGGATCCCGATTACTATCAGCCGCAATTCCTCTATTTCAACCTTCCGCTCTACTTATTGATCTGGCTCGGATCCGTCTTTTTCAGCGGAGGGTACGATGCCCCTTTCGACCTGCGCCGGTTGGTGCGGGGCCTGCTGTTCGGCACGGTGGTGCTGGCGGCGGTATACGGCTTCCTGCCGTTGGAATACCGTCCTTCGAGGGCGCTCATCCTCCTTGGCGCGGCCTGGGCCCTGCTGTCGACGGTCGGGTTGCGCTATTTCATGCACCTGCTTCGCTTCGGCAACCTCAACGTCGGCAAGGCGCGTACGCACAATCTGGTCATCGTTGGCAGCCATTCGGAAAGCGAACGGGTCTTGCAGTTGCTGCAACGCGCCCAGGTGAGCAAAAACCTGATCGGCGTAGTGGCGCCGGGCGCGACCGACGATCAGCAGACCTATCTCAGTAGCCTCGATCGCCTGCAGGAGGTCGTGTACATCTACCGGGTGGAGGAAGTGATCTTTTGCGGTCAGGACGTGCCCGCTCAATCCATCATGCATTGGATGACCCGCCTCGGGCCGGGCATCGACTACAAGATCGTGCCGCAGGAGAGCCTCAGCATCATCGGGAGCAGCTCCAAGAATTCGGCGGGTGAATTATACACGGTCGACATCCAGTTCAATATCGACACGCCGATGGCTCGCCGCAACAAGCGGGTCGTCGACTGGCTCGCAACCGGTTTTCTGCTGCTCACGTTCCCGGTCTGGATCTGGGTCGTACGCCG
>JAGQXA010000853.1 GCA_020436865.1 Saprospiraceae bacterium
CCTTCACTGGATGCGGGTCTCCTACCTGTTTTCCAGTTCTTTCCGCCCTTTATGGTTTGGTGGCTGTCGCAGTCCTACCTTCACTGGATGCGGGTCTCCTACACGTCCGACCAAATATATGTTAAAAACGCATAAGTCAATATTCGTAGGCGTTCTAGGCCAGCCAGCTGTATTCCTTCTGCAGGGCCTGGTGATAGGCCTCGTTTTCGCCGATCCAGACGACCTCCGGCAGGTGGTTGCGCGGCACGGGGATACACAGCACGCTGTCGGTCGGTTCGCTATGGTCATAGAGGAGGCGGTGCAGCTCGTCCTTCAGCCTGGCGAGTTCTTTGGGGGTGTAGTCGGCAGCGAAAAATACGGATTTTTGCACTCTCCGGCAACCCAGCCGCAACAAGGTTTTGGCGGCGCGATTGCGAAGGCGGTCGCTGCTGATGTCGTAGCTCACGAAGTAGTTCATCATTCTTCCTGCGATTTTCCGAACCACAGATAGGCCACGTAGGCGACGGTCAGGCAGATCATCATCGTGGCGATCAGCTGGTAGAAACTGCCCATGCCGCCCCCGCCGGGCGCCGGTGCGCCGAGGGGCTGGTCGGGATTGTTGGCGGCAAGGTTGGCCCGTTCGGCTTCGCTCAGGGGTTCGGGATGTTCCCAATGGCGCTCGGTGGCGACGGGCACGATCGAGTCGGGCGTTACTTCGTAGAGCCAGAAGCGCACGCCGCCGCGGCCGCCGCAGGCGCCCCAGCCTTTCTGGTCGAGGCGGGTGTCGTCCATGCACACGCAGCCGACCCGCCGGCCATTGGGCGGGGTATCTTTGCCGAGTTTCCACTGGGTGGAGCGCTCGCCTTCAGCATCGGAAGTGCGGTAGGTATCGTCCCAGCCCTCGCCGTCGATATCGGTCGAATCGGCGGGATTGAGGCGGTCTTCGAGTTCGTCCATCAGCTTATCTTCGACCTGGTCGAGGATGATGGTGGGGATGTCCTGCGCGGCCAGGGGCGGCAGGGCGAGCAGCAGGGCTGCCGCAAGCAGAGCGGGGTAGGGGAGGTTCATATTGGTTTTCATTTTGAGGGTTCGAACGACTTCAAGCGGGAGGCCAGCCGTAGGGCGTCGAGGTCGATGTGGGTGGCGCGTCGGCGGACCTGCTCGCGGTACTCGATCTTTTCATCAAGATACGCCAAAAAAGAATCGATCACTACGCCTTTGCCGCTTTTTTCGAGCCAGACCCCTTCCTTTTCCGTTTCGCGAAAGGCGTCGGCCGGCAGCCGGTCGTCGCGCAGCAATTGCACGGCTATGCGTTCGGGCCAGTGGCGGTAGATCTCGATCTGGTCGAACACCAGGGTGGGGCGGTTGTACTCGTCGGCGTGCAGCACGCCGGTGTACGGATCGAGGCCGGCCTTCATTTGGGCCAGTTCGACGAAGGCGTAGAGCATGCCGTAGAGGTAGTTGAGCAGGGCGTTGAACGGATCGTAGGCCGGGCGTTTACTGCGGGCGGCGAAGCGGTACTTCTCCGGAAGGGCGAGCGACAGGCAGCGGAAGTAGTGGCGGGTGGCCGTGCCTTCCCAGCCGCGGAAGGAGGCGGCATCGTCGTCGCTGCGCCGGGCAGACAGCGGTTGCCAGTCGCGCAGGTTGTCGCTCATTTTTCGGAAAATGGGAATGCTGCGTTCCACCTCGGTGGCGAAGGGGGCGTCGTGCTCGCCGCTGCGCAAGAAGGTCTGCAGCAATTGTTGCTGGTTATCGATCTTTTGCTGCAGCAGCCGGCTGATCCAGCGCAGCCCCTGGCTGTCGGTCGAGAACAGCGCCTGATTCTTGCGGATGGTGGCGATGGAGCCGAACTGTCCGCTCCAGACCTGTCCGATCGGATGTCCGATGGCGTCGATGAGCAGCACCGGGATGTTCTCGCGGATGGCCAGGATGAGGGCGTCGGTGGTCAGCCGCACCCCTTTGGTCAGGAAGATGGCGTTGACCTCCCGGATGGCAAACGCGCGTCCTTCACCCTGTCGCGGTTTGACCCAGAATTGTCCGTCGCGCAGGCCGAGGAAGGCGCCGTAGGAGTCGAGGAAGAGTTGCATGGGGGTGGGGTTGAGGGGAACTGGGAGGAATTTGGTTTGGTTTCTCTAAAAGTACGGAACTTCTGCCGAGAACCTGATAAGGCTTGCCAGGCAAAGAGTGGGATTTTCTCCGACAAAAGTTTAACTTGGGGTGAAAGAACGTGAATGTATCTCCATGCTTGAAAAACAAGAACTGTTGGCCTTCATCCGGCAGCAAAAACCGGAACTTACCGACCGCTTTCATCTGACGAAGATCGGGATATTCGGATCGTTTGCCAGGGGCGAGCAGACCCCTGAGAGCGATATCGATCTCATCGTCGAGTTTAAGCCCGGCACGGAAGACCTCTTCCAACTGAAGCGAGCCCTGCGGGAATTGTTTGCCAAGCAGTTCAACAAGGAAGTAGACCTTTGCCGGGAGAAGTATATCAAGTCCTATTACCGGAAGCAAATTCTAAGAGATGCCATCTTTGTCTGA
>JAGQXA010000167.1 GCA_020436865.1 Saprospiraceae bacterium
AAATCGGCCAAGAAACTCGTCGATCGCAAGGACCCCGTCATCTGGGAGATCCTCGAAAATATCCTGAAGGGGCACCCCGTACTGCTCAACCGGGCCCCGACGCTACACCGCCTTTCGATCCAGGCCTTCCAGCCGCGACTGATCGAAGGCAAGGCCATCCAGCTGCACCCGCTCGTTTGCGGCGCGTTTAACGCCGACTTCGATGGCGACCAAATGGCCGTGCACGTGCCCCTGAGCCATGCCGCCATCCTGGAAGCCCAGGTGCTCATGCTGTCGTCGCACAACATGCTCAACCCGCAAGACGGGTCGCCGGTGACGCTGCCTTCGCAAGACATGGTTCTCGGTCTCTACTACATTACCAAGCCGCGTCGCTCGACCGAAGAGGTGAAGGTGAAAGGAGAGGACCGCAACTTCTACTCGCCGGAAGAGGTCATCATCGCCTACAACGAGGGCCAACTCGACCTGCACGCCGAGATCAACGTGCGCGTCAAGACCCTCGACGAAGAGGGCAAGATGATCTTCCAACGCATGAAGACGACCTGCGGTCGCGTGCTCTTCAATGAGGTGGTACCGCAAAGCGTGCCCTACATCAACGAACTGCTGACCAAGAAGAACCTGAAGCGCGTGATCGGCAATATCCTGCGGCGAACCGACTTCGCCGTGACCGCCGACTTCCTCGACAACATCAAGGAAATGGGCTTCATGTGGTCGTTCAAAGGCGGCCTCTCGTTCAACCTGGGCGACCTGATCACGCCGACCGTGAAGATGGATACCCTGGAAGAAGCTCAGGCAGAGGTCGACGAAGTGTGGGAGAACTACGAAATGGGTCTCATCACCAACAACGAGCGCTACAACCAGATCATCGATAAGTGGACCTACGCCGACAACAAGATCACCGACGTGCTGATGCGCGAACTGGCCCTCCACAAGCAGGGCTTCAATTCGGTGTATATGATGCTCGACTCCGGCGCCCGGGGCTCTAAGCAGCAGATCAAACAGCTGTGCGGTCTGCGGGGCCTGATGGCCAAGCCGCGAAAATCGGGCGACACCGGCGGAGCCATTATCGAAAACCCGATCCTGTCCAACTTCGTCGACGGCCTGTCGGTACTCGAGTACTTCATCTCGACCCACGGCGCCCGGAAGGGTCTGGCCGACACCGCCCTCAAAACGGCGGATGCCGGTTACCTGACCCGCCGTCTGGTCGACGTCGCACAAGACGTGGTCATTCACGAGGAGGATTGCGATACCCTGCGGGGCATCGAGACCTTCGCGTTGAAAGACAACGAAAAGGTCATCGAGCGTTTGTCGAGCCGCATCGCCGGCCGCTATACGCTACACGATATCTACCATCCGGAAACCGATGAGGTCATCCTGGAAGCCGGCGGCTACATCGACGAAGATTTGGCCGAAAAGCTCGAAGAGATCGGTATCGAATCGATCATGATCCGTTCGGTACTGACCTGCGAAACCAAGCGGGGCGTGTGCACCAAGTGCTACGGCAAGAACCTGGCTACCGGCCGCATCGCCGAGGAAGGCGACGCCGTGGGCATCATCGCCGCCCAATCCATCGGCGAACCGGGTACGCAGCTGACCCTGCGGACCTTCCACGTGGGTGGTATCGCTTCGGTATCGAAAGCCGAATCGGAGATCACTTCGAAGTTCGAAGGGGTGATCGAGTTCGACGGCATCCGCACGGTAACCGACCTGAGCGACGCCGGCACCGAACAAGACGTCGTACTGTCGCGTACCGGAGAGATCCGCATCATGGATCCGGGCGGTACCCGCCAACTCGTGTCGCACTACATCCCCTACGGCTCGGTGCTGCACGTGAAGGAAGGCCAGAAGGTGACCCGCGGAGATATGATCTGCGAATGGGACCCCTTCAACGCCGTGATCATCTCCGAGTTCGCCGGTATCGCTCAGTTCGACTCGATCGAAGAGGGCATCACCTACCGGGTCGAGCGCGACGATCAGACGGGTTACGTCGAAAAGGTCATCATCGAATCGAAGAATAAGCGCAAGATCCCGACCATCCGGATCATCAGCGCCGACGGGGAAGAGCTCAAGAGCTACAACCTGCCGGTGGGCTCCTATATCAGCATCGAAGACGGCGTGCAGATCAAGGCCGGTCAGAAGATCGCCAAGATCCCGCGGAAACTGGGTAAGATCCAGGACATCACCGGTGGTCTGCCCCGGGTAACGGAGCTGTTCGAAGCCCGGAACCCCTCGAACCCGGCCGTGGTTTCGGAGATCGACGGCGTAGTCGGCTTCGGCAAGATCAAGCGGGGTAACCGCGAAGTGATCGTCGAAGCAAAAGACGGCCAGAAGCGCAAGTACCTGATCGGACTTTCGAAGCACATCCTGGTGCAGGAAGGCGACTTCGTACGGGCCGGTACGCCGCTGTCCGACGGATCCATTTCGCCGCGCGATATCCTGGCCATCAAAGGCCCCTTCGCCGTGCAGTCGTACCTCGTGAACGGCGTACAGGAAGTGTACCGCTCGCAGGGGATCACGATCAACAACAAGCACATCGAGGTGATCGTCCGTCAGATGATGCGCCGCGTGCAGATCGAGGATCCGGGCGATACGACCTTCCTCGAAGGCGAAGCCGTAGAAAAGTGGGAATTCGTAGAGCAGAACGACTGGATCTACGACAAGAAGGTCGTGGTCGACGCCGGCGAATCCGCCAAACTGCGCCCGGGCCAGCTCGTGACCGTTCGCCAGCTGCGGGAGGAGAACTCCTTCCTCAAGCGCAACGACCGCGAGATCGTCAAGTTCCGCGACGCCATTCCGGCCACCTCCAGCCCGCTGCTGCAGGGTATCACGAAGTCTTCGCTCGGCACGACCAGCTGGATCTCGGCCGCTTCCTTCCAGGAAACGACCAAGGTGTTGAGCACGGCCGCCATCGGCGCCCGGACCGACTTCCTCAACGGCCTGAAGGAGAACGTGATCGTGGGTAAAAAGATCCCCGCCGGTACCGGATTGAAGAAATACAACAACCTGTTCGTTACGACCCAGGAGGCGCATGAAGCCTACAAGGAGCGCCAGGCCCTTCTGGAGGATATCGACATCGAAGATTAAACGTTACCGCAATAGCTAGCGAATAACAAAAGCCGGTTTGGACCCTGGGGTTCGAACCGGCTTTTGCCATTTTTTAACAAACTGCCGCTGCTATGCTCAACAAACTGCCAAGACTTTTCCACCTTTTGCGGAGGCATAAAGGCGATGCGTTCCGCATCTTGTGGTCGGCTTACCAGGCAAAGCCGTTCTGGATCAAAGTCCACGGTCGTCGGTTCTACCAGAATTTCGATCGATCGACTTTCTTCCACCTTCACCATTCCTATCCGAAGGTCGAAGGGCTGATCGACGCGATCCCCGATCAGATCGAGGGCGCCATTATCGACGGGGGCGCCAACAATGGCCTTTTCTCCTTCCATGCAGCGCTGAAGCATCCGTCTAATCCCGTATTCGCATTCGAACCATCGCCCCTCCTCCAGCCGATCCTCGAAAAGAACCTGGAGCCCCTGGGCGTGCAGGTTGAACAGATGGCCCTGGCTGAAGCAGAGGGAACCCTCGATTTTTTCTATAGTCCTGATTCCGATCAGATCGGTTCTTTCATCCTGGAAAATGTCGAACCTTTTGCCAAAGATCCGGCCAACATACAGCGGATCCAGGTACCGACGATCGGCCTGGATCAATTTGTGGAAAAGGAGGAAATCGAACAGGTAGGCGTGCTGAAGTTGGATGTGCAGGGCGCCGAACTTTCCGTATTGCAGGGCGCGACCAAGACCCTGGAGCGAACCGACCATCTTCTGGTCGAAGTCTTCCTGATCGAGGAAACCGTGTTGGAGATGATCGAGCTGATCCGCGGGTACTTTCCCTACCACCGAGCCGTCAATCCGGTCATCTACGGGGCCGACCTGCACTTTTCCAAGGCGCCCTTTGAAGATTAACCTCTACTTCTGGTAGGCCTCGTAGTACCGCGCAATGTATTTCCCGATAATGTCGAACTCGAGATTGACGTGCGAGCCAGCCTCGATCTGGTGGAAATTGGTGTGCCCGTGCGTAAAGGGAATGATGGCTACCGAAAAGCGGTCTTTGTGCGGATCGACCACGGTCAGGCTGACGCCGTTGATGCAGATCGAGCCTTTGTCGACCAGCAGGTGGCCCGTTTCCAGCGGATACTTGAAGCGGTAGTACCAACTGCCGGCAGCTTCTTCGACTGCCGTGCAGATGCCCGTGGTGTCGATATGACCTTGCACCATATGGCCGTCGAGGCGGGCGTTGGCGACCATGGCCCGCTCCAGATTGACCTTTTTCCCTTCTTTCCAGTCGCCGAGATTGGAACGACGGATGGTTTCCTCCACCGCCGTGACCGTGTGAGTGTGGCCCTCTACGGCTATCACGGTCAGGCAAACGCCGTCGTGTGCGAGGCTTTGGTCGACCTTCAATTGATCGGAAATGGCCGATTCCAGCGTAAAATGTACATTGCTGCCTTCGCGGGCGACCCGGCGAACGGCGCCCAGAGCTTCGATGATTCCTGTGAACATGCTATGTATAGATGAAAGATGAAAGTAGAAAGAGGAAAGATAGGCAATTTATTAGGGGCCGGATCGCTCAAAGCGATCCGGCCCCTAATTTTTTTATCGCTCGCGGATCAGTTCGATGAAACCGCTCAGCAGATCGGGGCGGGGAGTGATGCCGCTGACGCGTTGCTCATATACCTGACAAGTGTAAAAATAGGTGCCCGTCGGCAATTGCTCGCCGGAGCGGTTCGTGCCGTTCCAGTTGAGGTCGGGATCGTTGGTTTCGAACACGAGTTCGCCCCAGCGGTTGAAGACCTTGAAATCAACCGATTCCACAAAACAGTAGGGGAAGGGGATGAACAGATCGTTCTGCTGGTCGCCGTTGGGCGTAAAGGTATTCGGCAGCTCGTAGATCGGACAGTTGTCGACGCAGACGATGTTACTGAAGGCGCTCTCGTTGTAAAAGGTATCGAGGGCCGTTACCGCGTAGCAACCGGCGATGCCGAAATCGGGTCGGTGGACATAGGTCGTATCGCCCGAGAAAAGGATCGAATCGATCAGGCGGAAGTCGCTGCCCTCGAACTGGGCGTAGTAGATCCGGTAACTGACCACATCGTCGGTTTCCGGGCAGAGGTTCATCGGGTTGATCCAGCTCAGATCGTTGGTCAGCTCGGCCTCGATGCAGTTCACTGCCTGGTTGCAGATGTTGCTCACTTCCAGTTCGGGCGGACAGGGCGGAATGGTGTCGAGCGGAATGCCGCAGGCCTCTTGCGAGTCGTTGATCAGCGGACTGGCGATGCCTTCCACGTTGTAGGAGCCGAAGGTACGCACGTAGTAGCAGTACTCGCGGCCGTTGACCAGGCCCTGGTCGGAATAGAAAGGCTCGGTGGTCGTGCCGATCGAATCCCACAGGCTCGTTTGCGGGTTGAAGCGGAACACGGTGGAGGTGTCGTTCTCCCAGGGCACGTCGAATTCCCACGACAGGTTGTTGGTCTCGTCGGTAGAAGCGATGCTCAGAAAGACCGAAGAGGCCGTATTGGAATTGCCGATGCGCAGGTCGCCGTCGGCATAGAAGGCGATCTGGTAGGAATAGGCCTGATTGCGGGTGTCGAGGTTTTGGTCGACAAAGAAGGTATCGATAGCCTGCCAGAAGGTCGGACTGGTAAAGGAAACGCCGGTCGGCTGGAAACCGGTATCGGTGATGCCGTCGGCGCGAAGCACTTCGTAAGTATACGGCCCCGGATTCTGGAGCGTATCGAGGTCTTCGGCCAGGGGGCGCGTCCAGCGCACGAAGATCTCGCCATCCCCGACGCCGGTGACCTCCACATCGACATTGGTCATCAGCGGGACTTCCCGGCTCAACTGCAAGCAGACTTCATCGGAGGGCAGGCTTTCTACGACATTGAAGGGCTGAGGCGTATTCGCGTCGGTATAGCGGGCGAAACTGGCGAGCACGCGGTAGCAATAGGTCCGGCCCCGTTCCACATTTTCATCCTTGTAGTAGTAGCGGCCGCCGACGATCTCGCGCGTATTGCCGATGATGCGGGTATAGCCTTGTCCTGCCAATCCCGGATTGCATTCGACGTCGATCACTTGCGGACCCTCCCGCCGCCAGACGGAGAAGGTGTAGAAGTAGTCTTCGGCTGCATCTTCGCAGCTGTAGGGACTTTCCCAGGTGATCTCGATCGCTTCGGAACTGGCTTCGGCCTGTACGTCTTCCGGGGGTGGGCCCACCACTTTGATCCGAACCGTCTTCAGCGTGGCGAGGCCGAAGTCGTTGAAGTAGTTGTCGATCGCCCGGAAGACGATCGTATGGGGCTGGTCGGAAATGTGTTCACAACTGGTGGCCCAGATAAAATTGCCGACCACCGGAGGTTGCTGGTATCCGCTCGGCACATTGAACACGGCCGGGCTGTAGGGCGTCAGGAAGGGGCCGCCCAGGGCGGTGAGTTCCAGCAACTGGCCGTCGTCGGGGTCGGTGGCCGTGACATTGAACTGAACGGTTTGGCCGGCCACGACGCAGATGAAATCTTCGGCTACGATCTCGGGTGGGCGATTGTCGTCGCAGGCCTCGATGAGGATCTGCATGTCGCGCAGCACGGTGTCGATGGCCACCCCGTTGCGCCAGGAGATGATATACATGGCCACGTTGTACTCGCCCGCTTGTTGTGGCGAGTCCCAGATCATATCGCCCGTGATCTCATTGAGGTCGAAGTTGTTGTCGGGACCGGGCGATACCTCGTTGGGCCATAAATAGTTCGGTACGGATACGTCGACATCCTGGAACGGCACGACCAACTGGTAGGAGAGGCTGTCGCCGTCGATGTCGACCGCATTCGGGTTGTGGATGAACGGCTGGCCGACGCAACCGATGTCGATCGGGGGCTGCACCAAAAAGGGAGTGCTATTGGAGCCGTCGAACTGGCAGTCGGGCAGGGTATAGACGGTGGTCAGGTGGAAGGGGATGGTCACCGAGTTCGGGAAATTCACATTGAGGATACCCTCGTTGCGGTTGGGGTCGGTCATGGAGATCTTGTAGCGGCCCCGGCCGGGATACTGATGTACGGCGACATACTTGTTGATCTTGGTGTCGTTGGGCAGCAATTCGCCCTGCCCGTTGCCGTTGGAGCGGGCCACCATCTGGCAACTGCCATCGCCCCAACAGATGAGGAGGGAGTCGCGATCGGCCGCCACGCTGCTGGCCTTGGTGTAGGTGGTGATGGTGGCTTCGACGCGGTTGTCGAGGCAGGGACCGACCGGCACCACCGAGATCTCGCCGGCGCGGTTGTGCGTGGCTCGCAGGTCGTCGCTGTAAAGCAGGGCACAACCGAAGGCGATAAGCAAGGGTATAATTCGCGGCATAGGGATC
>JAGQXA010000854.1 GCA_020436865.1 Saprospiraceae bacterium
ATCTCAAAGCAACCCGTCAGTGGCAAGGTAGCGGCCAGCACTAGGATCAGTAGGAATTTGTTCATGTTCGATTTGATTTATACGCAAGAGGAAGTTGGAAAATCATGGCGTGCATTTTCCCGCCGCCATTCTCAATTGGTAACGCATGGCCTTTCCACAACGCTGGCAGGCTCACCGATAGTACATGAGGATCGCCCCAAAAAGAGTGATCAGGGCGATCAGCACGGTGGCCATCCTAATACTGTACCGCAAATGTCGCGAAAAGGTTTCAATCTCCTCCCGCATATGCGGATACCGCGGCAGCACTTCCTTTTCCATCCGCTCCCGGTTAAAGAGATGAACGGCGCTGAATTCCACGCGGTTTTGCACCAACAGCTTGTAACTCCGCAGCACCTTGACCCGGAAATAGACATTCACGAACAGCATCGCGGCAAACAGGCCGATCACGGCAATGATAAGGAGGAGGTACATCTGGATGTTGGATGTTGGTGTTGGATGCGGGCTTCGCCCGCCGTCCCGACTTAGTCGGGATTGGCGAAAGCGGGGAGCAAGGTACAGTTTCCTAGCCTTTTGTCCAACTGCCGTGAAAAAGCCATTCGGACGGATCGCGGCGAACCTGAGGGTTCGCCTCGCGTTCGTGCAGGTCGTCGGGCAGCTCCGCCGGATCTCCGAGATAGCCCACGGCCATCATGGCGGTGGGTTCGTAGCCTTGGCCGATACCGAAAGCGTCGCGAAGCCGGTCGGCCTCGTATCCGCCCATCTGGTGAACGTAGAGGTCCATCGAAGTGGCCTGCACGCTCAAATGGGCAACGGCCTGCCCGGTATCGTACCAGGCGAACCTATTGGGTTTCCCGTTGCGATCGAGGAAGGTCTTCGCAATGACCGCCACCAGCAGCGGCGCCTGCGGCGCCCAGCGCCGGTTATTGTCGCTCAGGCAATCGGCCAGCTTATCAAAGGCCTCTTCACCCCGAACGGCATACAAGAAGCACCAGGGCTGTTCATTATAGCTCGACGGCGCCCAACGGGCCGCTTCAAAAAGAGTGGCGATCGTATCGGGATCGATCGGCCGGTCGAGGAAAGCCCGCGGGCTCCAGCGTTTTTCCAACAGCGGCTGTAACGGATGGCGAAGTCCTTTCTTCGTCTTGGTGATCTTTACCTGGTCTTTCATCAGTCGTCTTATGATCAATTAAGGTTGCTTATTCCTACTTTCCCAAACATCTTTCGGGGCGTCTTGTTCCGCAAGCTTTCGGAAGTCTGCGTTATTTTCCGTTTGTTTGTCCGAACCATTTCCCGAAGTCATGCAGATCAGATCCGTCCTGTATTTCCTCCTTTGCCTCCTCCTGGGCCAGGTAGCGGCCCGGGGGCAATCCTCTTCTCTCGACTACTACTTCCCCGGCATTGCCTTCGACGCCCGCATCCCCTCGCCACAGGCGGTATTGGGCTTTCACATCGGCGAATGGCACCTTAGCCACGACCAGCAGGTCTTTTACCTGCGGCAACTGGCCGCCGCTTCCGACCGGATCTTTCTGGAAGAATACGGTCGAAGCCACGAGAACCGCCCCCTGCTGCTGCTGACCGTCACTTCTCCGGCCAATCACCGGCGTTTGGAGGAAATTCGCAGGCAGCACCTGGCGCTTTCCGACCCGGAAAACTCGGCCGATCTGCCGCTCGACGATATGCCGGTCGTGGTGTACCAGGGGTATTCGATCCACGGCAATGAACCGAGCGGTGGCAATGCGGCCGTACTCATGGCCTATTACCTGGCGGCCGCTCAGAACGCTGGCGTCGAAGCGCTGCTCGACGAGACGGTCGTGCTGCTCGATCCTTGCTTCAACCCCGACGGTTTCCAACGTTTCGCCGGATGGGTGAACGCCTACCGCGGACTGCACCTCAACGGCGATGCGCAAAGCCGGGAACTCGATGAGATCTGGCCGCAAGGGCGTACCAACCACTACTGGTTCGATCTCAACCGCGACTGGCTGCCGGCCCAGCAACCGGAATCGCGGGGACGGTTGCGCCAATTCCACCGCTGGCGTCCCAATGTGCTGACCGACCATCACGAAATGGGCTCCAACAACACCTTTTTCTTCCAGCCGGGAGTTCCGCAACGGACCAATCCGCTGACGCCGCCGGAGAACCAGGCGCTGACCGCCCGGATCGGCAGCTACCATGCGGAAGCGCTCGACGCCATCGGATCGCTCTATTATACTCAGGAGACTTACGACGATTTCTACTACGGCAAGGGCTCGACCTATCCCGATATCAACGGGGGCGTCGGCATCCTGTTCGAACAGGCCAGCTCGCGCGGACATCTGCGTCAAACCGAGCGCGGACTCCTTTCCTTCCCCTTCACCATCCGCAACCAGGTGGCTACTTCGCTCTCCACCTTGCAGGCCGCCCGCGAAATGCGGCTCGATCTTCTGCGTTACCAGGCTGGTTTCTTCCGGGAGGCCGCCGAAGAAGCAAAGAACGACCCACGGAAAGCCTGGGTCTTCTCCGAACCCCGCGACCCCTACCGCCTGGCCCGCTTCGTCGAGCTTCTGGAACGACACCAGATCGAGGTGTTCCGGCTAGCCGGAAAGGTCGAGGTCGATGGGGTTTCCTTCCCGGCCGAAGGCAGCTATGTGGTTCCGTTCGAACAGGAACAGTACCGCCTTATCCGCGCCATTTTCGAAACGGGCCGGGAGTTTCAGGACAGCCTTTTTTACGACGTCTCTTCCTGGACCCTCCCATTGGCCTTCGGCCTGCAATTCGCAGCCCTCGACAAGAAGCAATACAGCTCCACTCAGCTCGGCGAACCAGGGCTTGGTCTGCCCGCAGCGGCAGAGCCGGCCTATAGTGAATATGCGTATTTGTTCCGCTGGGACGACTATCTGGCGCCGGCCGCCCTCTATGCCTTGCAGCAGGCCGGTCTGCGAGCCAGGGTCGCCACCGAGCCGTTCCGGACCTCCGAGGGGGTATCGTTCGATCGCGGCGCCATCCTGGTTCCGGTGCAGGGTCAGCCGCTCAATCCGGCGATGCTCCACCGGCGGATCGTCGAAATTTCCCGCATGGCACACCTAGCGGTCGTTGCCATGCCGGGAGGGTTCGTTCCGGAAGGGATCGACCTGGGCAGCCCCTCTTTTCGCGCGCTCTCCCAACCCCGCGTAGCTCTGCTGGTGGGAGACGGAGTGACGCCCTACGATGCCGGCGAGATCTGGCACCTGCTCGATCAACGGTACCGGATGCCCGTGGCCCTGCTTGAAGCAGGCGACCTGCATCGAACCGAGCTCGACCGCTACAATGTCGTGCTGCTGCCCGACGGTAATTACCGTTCGGTAGAGCCTGCCGGTGAAAACAAACTGCGGGAGTGGGTCGAAGGGGGCGGCACCTTGATCGCCTGCCGCGATGCCGTCG
>JAGQXA010000855.1 GCA_020436865.1 Saprospiraceae bacterium
ACCTTGAGACCCTGGCCCTACCCAAGCTTCGGAAACTACAAAGCGAACGGCTGGTAAAACTCGCGCACTATGTATACGAGCGGGTACCTTTCTATCGCCAACGATTCGACGAAATGGGGTTGCGGCCGGCCGACATCCGGTCGATCGAGGATCTGCACCGGATGCCCTTCACCTATAAGAAAGATCTGCGCGACCACTATCCCTTCGGCCTGTTTGCCGTGCCGGAAGACGAGTTGCGTCGCATTCACTGCTCGAGCGGCACGACCGGCAAACCAACGGTTGTGGGCTACACGGCCCACGACCTGGAAGTCTTTGCCGAGGTGAACGCCCGCTCACTGGCCGCCGCAGGGGGGCGGCCGGGCATGAAGCTGCAGAATGCTTACGGCTACGGGCTATTCACCGGGGGCCTCGGCCTGCACGCCGGCGCGGAGCGGCTGGGATTGGCCGTCATTCCGGTATCCGGGGGCATGACCGATCGACAATTGATGCTGCTCGAAGATTTCCAACCGGAACTCATCAGCTGCACCCCCTCCTATGCCCAAACCTTGGCCGAAGAGGTAGCCCGTCGCAATATTTCGCTGGAGCGGTTTAACCTCAAGTACGCCGTGCTCGGCGCCGAGCCCTGGACGGAAACCATCCGCGAACAGGTGGAAGCGGGGCTACAAGTGCAAGCTACCAATATCTATGGCCTGAGCGAGATCATCGGTCCGGGCGTTTCGCAGGAACCGGTCGAAGAAAAAGGCAACGGCAGCCACGTCTGGGAAGATCATTTTTTCCCAGAGATCGTCGATCCCGACAGCGGCGAGCCCCTGCCGGAAGGGAAAGAGGGCGTGCTCGTTTTCACCACCCTGACCAAGGAGGCTTTCCCCGTGCTGCGATATTGGACGAACGATATCTGTAGCCTGCATTACGATCCCAATTCCCGCCGGACCCACATCAAAATGAACCCGATCAAGGGCCGGGCCGACGACATGCTGATCATCCGGGGTGTGAACCTCTTCCATACCCAGGTAGAGGCGGTGCTGCAAGACCTGCCCGATCTGGCCCCCTACTATCAGCTGATCGTCAGCCGCGAAGGCGCAATGGACGAGGTCGAAGTGCTTGTGGAAGTCGATCAGCAACTATGGGAGAAACGCACACCGGGAGGCATGTACGACGAGCCTTTCCTGGAGTTGCAACGGGTGCTGGGCAAGAAGATCAAGGATAATATCGGATTGAGCATGAAGGTCACCTTGCAGGCTCCCGGGGAGATCCCCCGTAGCGAAGGAGGCAAACTGCAGCGCATCGTCGACAAGCGCAATGGCTAAGAACCGGTCTTTAAGAGCGTGTTTGGGAATTTTGTAACCGCCTCCCGGCGCAACCCGTCCAAGGCAATGAACAGACCCGTTTCAGAAGAACACGAGCTGATCCGGCAGGTGCTGAAGGGCGATCAGCCGGCCTTTCAGCGCCTGGTAGAGCGCTATCAGGACTATGTGTTCACCATCGTCCTGCGCATCCTGCCCAGCCGGGAAGAGGCGGAAGAGGTGGCCATGGATGTGTTCCTGAAGGTCTATCAAAGCTTGCGGTCGTTCGAATTCAAGTCGAAATTCTCGACCTGGCTATATACGATCGCCTATCGAATGGCGATTGACCGGGTACGGACTAAACAATTTCCGATCCAAACACTTGATAATGATGAACGATTCCTGCAAGTGACCGATCGGGAGGCAAAAGGCCCGGAAGCCCGGGTCGCCTCGCAAGATCTGCAGAATGCGTTAAGGAACGCACTCGAACGACTCAAACCGGCCGATGCCGGCCTTGTTTCTCTGTACTACCTGCAAGAAAAAAGCGTGCAGGAAGTGTCGGAGGTTACCGGCTTGTCCGTCAGTAATGTCAAAGTTAAACTGTACCGGCTGCGCAGCGAGCTCAGGGCTATCCTCGAACAGCAACTGCGCAACGAACTAAGCGATCTACTATGAGTGTTCAGGAAGAAACACTGCTTTGGAAGTACATCGACGGCGATTGTACGCCTGACGAACTCCACCAGGTGGAGGCCCTGTTAGCCGATAACGTCTACCTCGAGCAGAAGTTGCGGATCATGAAGAACCTACACCGCCATTTGCAGGAGATAGAGCTCGAACAGCCTTCGCTGCGTTTTACCCGTAATGTCATGGAAAATCTACCCGCTCTCTACCAACAAGGTCGCTTCGACGCCCTCATCCGCCCCCAATACATCTATCTCCTCATCGGCCTGCTCGTCGTCGGAGGGCTGCTCTCGACCTGGCTGGGTCTGGGGCAGAACGGTACCTCTACCCTTCCGGGTCTCGATCTGGCCTCCAGGGTCGTTTCCTCCTGGGAGATCATCTTTGAGCGTCATGGCATGCAGCTCTGGTCGATCATGATCCTTGGCATTGCCTTGCTGTTGTTGTTCGACCGTTGGCTTGGTCGGCAGTTCGGCAAGAATTCGCCTAACGTCTGAAGGTCAGACGCTCTCCCCATTTCCGCTCATCGAACTTCCCTTTCGACCAGGCCAAATGGCCGCTGACGATCGTGTGCTCCACTTTTCCGCGAAAGCGATGTCCGCTCAGCGGCGACCAGCCACATTTGTATAAGATGTTCTCCGGGCCGACCGTCCACTCCCGCTCGAGGTCTACAACTACGACGTCGGCCCAGTATCCTTCGTCCAAATAACCCCGCTCGTCGAGCTGAAAACAAACGGCCGGAGCATGGCACATCTTCTCGACGATGCGCTCCAGACCGATCCGGCCCTGGTGATAGAAGTCGAGCATGACATTGAGGGAGTGCTGCACCAGCGGTAGTCCGGACGGAGCCTGAAAATAGGTGCCCTGTTTTTCCTCCCAGGTGTGTGGGGCGTGATCGGTGGCGATCACATCGAGCCGGTCGTCGAGCAAAGCCGGAAACAGGGCAGCCTGATGAGCAGGGCCCTTGATCGCCGGGTTGCACTTGATCTGGGCGCCTTTTTCCGCATAATCACCGCTCTGGAAGAACAGGTGGTGTACGCAAACCTCTGCCGTGATCCTCTTTTCCGCCAGCGGAAGGTCGTTTTGGAAAAGCCCCAGCTCGTCTTTCGTGGAGATATGCAGGATATGGAGGCGCGTGCCGTACTCACGGGCCAGCTTGACCGCGAGCGAAGACGACTTCAGGCAGCCTTCCACGCTGCGGATCTCCGGGTGGCACTCGATCGGCACCGCTTCCCCATACCGTTCCCGGTACCGGGCCTCGTTGGCCTTGATGGTGGCCTCGTCTTCGCAATGGGTGGCAATCAGCATCGGGCAGCGGGAGAACAGCGCTTCGAGCACTCGCGCATCGTCGACCAGCATGTTGCCGGTACTCGAGCCCATGAACACTTTGATGCCGCAGACGCTCTGCGGATCGGTTTTCAGTACCTCTTCCAGATTGTCGTTGGAGACGCCCATGTAAAACGAGTAGTTCGCCAGTGAACAAGCGGCGGCGCGGGCGTACTTGTCCGCCAGAAGCTCTTGCGTAAGGGCCGGCGGCCTGGTGTTCGGCATTTCCATGAAGGAGGTGACGCCGCCGGCGACGGCCGCGCGGGCTTCGGTGTATATCTCGGCCTTGTGGGTGAGGCCTGGCTCGCGGAAGTGCACCTGATCGTCGATAATGCCGGGTAACACGTGCTTACCGGCCAGGTCGAGCTCGATCGCCGCCCGACGATCGAGCTGGCCGCCCACCTGCTCGAGGCGGCCGTTGCGGATGAAGAGATCGCCTTCGCGGATCTGCCCGCGGTTTACGATACGGCCGTTGCGCAAGAGGATGGTCGACATAGGCGTGCTTTTCGGTTGGCTGCTAAAATAGCAAAAATGCGTAGTTTTGCGGCGCCTGTAACAAAGACGCAAATCATGCCAAATATTTTCAATACCCCTTTCAAGATCGGGATCCTCGGCGGAGGGCAACTGGGTAAAATGCTCGGCCAGGCTGCCAGTCCGTGGGATCTCCACATCAGCGTGCTCGATGCCGACCGCCATTTTCCGGCGGCCGCCACCTGCACGGAATTCGTGGTGGGCGATTTCCGCAATTACGACGACGTACTGGCGTTCGGCCGGCAGGTCGATCTGTTGACCATCGAGATCGAGAGCGTCAACAGCGAAGCGCTGCATCAATTGGTGTCGGAAGGGCTGACGGTTCATCCGCACCCGACGGCGCTCGACCTGATCAAGGACAAAGGCGACCAGAAACAATTCTATAAGGAGCGCGGCCTGCCGAGTTCTTCTTTCGAGCTGTTTGCCGACCGGGCCTCAATCCTGAAGGCCCTCGATGCGGGGAGCCTGTCGCTGCCCTTTGTGCAAAAACTGCGCACGGGCGGCTACGACGGACGCGGGGTGGCGGTCATCCGCCGGCCCGCCGAACTCGAGTTATTGATGGACGGACCGAGCGTCGTGGAAGAACTGGTCGACATCGACAAGGAGTTGGCTGTGATCGTGGCCCGCAATGAATCCGGCGCCGTGGCGGCCTATCCGCCGGTAGAAATGGATTTCAATCCGGAAGCCAATCTGGTGGAATGGTTGCTCTCCCCTGCCCAGATCGACGACGAAACCGCCAGGCGGGCGACCGAACTGGCGCGGCAGGTCATCGAGGCATACGGCATCTGTGGGCTGTTGGCCGTCGAGATGTTCCTTACCCCCGCCGGAGAGCTATTGGTCAACGAAGTTGCACCGCGCCCGCACAACAGCGGGCACCACACCATCGACAGCAGCTATACTTCTCAATTCGAACAACACCTGCGGGCCATCCTGAATTTGCCCCTGGGCAGCACGCACATGAAAACGCCTTCCGTCATGGTCAACCTGCTGGGAGAACCCGGCTACGAAGGCCAGGCCCGCTATGAAGGCATGGAAAAGGTACTAGCTCTGGAAGGGGTAAAACCCCACCTCTACGGCAAGGTCATGACAAAACCCTTCCGGAAAATGGGGCATGTCACTATTCTGGATTCCGACCTAGATCGGGCCCGAACAAAGGCGCGACAGGTCAAAGACCTCCTAAAAGTCATCGCATGAGCCAAGCACTGGTCAGCATTATTATGGGTTCCGATTCCGACCTGCCCGTGATGCAACAGGCGGCGGATTTCCTCGCCGAACTCGACATCCCGTACGAACTTACGATCGTATCGGCCCACCGAACCCCGCAACGGATGTTCGATTTTGCTCAAAAAGCGCACTTGCGCGGCATTCGCGTGATCATCGCCGGAGCAGGCGGCGCCGCACATCTGCCGGGCATGGTCGCCTCCCTCTCTCCCCTGCCCGTCGTCGGCGTACCGGTCAAGTCGTCGAACAGCATCGACGGCTGGGACTCGATCCTCTCCATCCTGCAAATGCCGAATGGCGTGCCGGTAGCTACCGTGGCTCTCAACGCGGCCAAGAATGCCGGTATCCTCGCCGCGCAGATCATCGGCGCCTCCGATCCGGGAGTACAGCAAAAGATCCTCGATTATAAGGCAGGGTTGGCGGAAAGCGTTGAAGAGAAGATCAGGAAATTGAGTTTGGAGTCCGGAGAGTGAGTCTTGAGTGTGAGAACTCTCCAAACTCAAGACTCCAAACTCAAGACTCAAGACTCACTTAATGTATAATTCGAACTCTACCCGCCGATTCTCCTCCCGGCCTTCTTCGGTATCGTTCGTGGCGATCGGCTTCGATTCTCCATAGCCTTTGTATTGTAGCCGATCGGCCGGC
>JAGQXA010000856.1 GCA_020436865.1 Saprospiraceae bacterium
GCTTTTGTCTCCCACTCCTTTTTCTACAATTGGTTCGGGCTTCCCTCGTTCATTTTGGTCGTCCTGCTGGCTATGACGGGGCGTTCGCTCGTCAGGCGCCATCCGCTGCAAGAGCTCTTCCCGAAGTATCGGCAAGGCCTGGCGCTGCTCGTGTTTCTCTCCATCTTTTTCGAATTTCTGACTCCGGCCCAGGCGGGTTTCCCCTGGGGCGGCGCCTTCGGGGAGATGGCCAGCAACTGGCTCACCAACTTCGTGGGCACGATCGGCATGGTGTTCCTGTTCCTGTTCGTGTTTGTCGGACTGATCGTCTGGTCCGTCAATCCGAATTTCAACGACCTGACTCCGCGCAAGGCGGTACGCGATATCCGCCTGTGGGTAGACGATCTGATCGCCGGACGGCTCCACCGGCGCAAGCCGGCCGAGGAGCCCCAAACGGAGCGCCCGGCGACCTTGCGCCCCGGCAACCGCTCCGAACAAAAAGAACCGAAGGCCCAAAAGGAAGAGTCGAGCGAGCATCAACTCGCCTTCGATCTGGTGGATAAGAACGGCCAGTCGACCAACAAGTCGTCGGGCTCGCCACCTGCCGAACTGGAGATCGAAGAACCCGTGGTCGAACCGGGCGCCAGCCAATCGCCGCCCGATCAGAAACTGAACCCCAGCCTGCAGATCGAGGCGCACAACCAAGACCATACCGAACCCTACGATCCGACCCTCGAACTTTCGTCGTACGAGCATCCGGTCGTTTCGCTGCTCAAGGATTACGAAGATCAGTCGTTCGAGGTCGACCGGGCCGAACTCGAGGCCAATAAGGATCAGATCATCGAAACCCTGCTCAATTACAAGATCGAGATCGTCAAGATCCGCGCGACGATCGGGCCTACCGTTACGCTCTACGAGATCGTGCCGGCCCCCGGCGTGCGCATTTCCAGGATCAAGAACCTCGAAGACGACATCGCCCTGAGCCTTTCGGCCCTCGGTATCCGTATCATTGCGCCGATCCCCGGGCGCGGCACCATCGGCATCGAAGTGCCCAACAAACGCAAGCAGATCGTGTCGCTCAAGGAGGTGCTGATGTCGGAAAAGTTCAAGCGGGCCAAAATGGACCTCCCCATCGCCCTGGGCAAAACGATCTCCAACGAAGTGTTCGTGGCCGACCTGGCCAAAATGCCCCACCTGCTCATGGCCGGGGCCACCGGACAGGGGAAATCGGTGGGCATCAACACGGTGCTGATGTCGCTGCTGTACAAGAAACACCCCTCGCAGGTGAAGCTCGTGCTCATCGACCCGAAGAAGGTGGAACTGTTCCCCTACGTGAAGCTCGACCAGCATTTTCTGGCCTTTCTGCCGGGGCAGGACGAAGCCATCACCACCGAGACGAACAAGGTGATCCACGTGCTCAACTCCTTGTGCATTGAAATGGACAATCGCTATTCACTGCTCAAAGAGGCGCACGCGCGCAACATCCGCGAATACAACGAAAAGTTCGTGCAACGCAAGCTGAACCCGCAAAAGGGACATCGCTTCATGCCGTTCATCATTCTGGTGATCGACGAGTTTGCCGACCTGATCATGACCGCCGGCAAAGAGATCGAACTGCCGATCGGTCGTTTGGCCCAGCTCGCGCGGGCCGTAGGTATTCACCTGATCATCGCCACCCAGCGACCCTCGGTCAACATCATCACGGGGGTGATCAAGGCTAACTTCCCGGCCCGGGTGGCCTTTAAGGTGGCCTCCAAGGTCGACTCGCGCACTATCCTCGACGGCGGCGGCGCCGATCAGCTGATCGGGCGCGGCGACATGCTGCTGTCGGTCGGCGGCGATATGATCCGCCTGCAGTGTGCCTTTGTCGATACACCGGAAGTGGAAGAAGTGATCGATTTCATCGCCAAGCAACGCGGGTACCCGGAGCCCTACTGGCTGCCGGAATTCCATGGAGACGATGAGGTGCACGGCGCTACCGGACTGAAAGTGTCCGACCTGGACGAAATGTTCGAAGATGCCGCTCGCCTGATCGTGCAAAGTCAGCACGGGTCGACTTCGATGATCCAGCGAAGGCTGAAGCTGGGTTACAACCGCGCCGGGCGCATCATGGATCAGTTGGAGGCCATGGGCGTGGTCGGGCCGAGCGAAGGCAGCAAACCGCGCGAGGTGCTGATCTATTCGGAAGTGGAGCTCGACCGTTATCTGGAAGACCTGATGAAGAAAAAATAGGGTAGTAGTCCGGGTTCCAGACCTGAACCTTTTGGAGTTCCGGCAATTACTAATGAGGGAGGGACGTTATCTTTTACCATTGTCACCCCCTAACCGCGGCAAAATATGAGGATCCTACATCTGACCGACCTGCATATCGGGGAGGAAGGGGAAGATACTTACGGTGTCGATGTGCGCGCCAATTTCCTCGACATCCTCTCCAAAATCCCGCTCATGCAACCCGACCTGCTGGTAGTGACGGGCGATCTCTGCTTTCGCGACGGGCAGGAAAA
>JAGQXA010000857.1 GCA_020436865.1 Saprospiraceae bacterium
AATATCGCCTTCTCTCCGGAATCACTCCTCTCACTCCGCCCCGCGGATCTTCCATGTCCCCAGCATAGCGTGGAATGAGGTGAATGTGCACGTGCCATACCGTTTGCCCTGCAGTTGCTCCGCAATTGATGCCGATGTTGAAACCATCGGGTTCGAATTCCTTTTGTAGATGTGTTTTTACCTGATCGACCAGTTTCCAACAAGCAGCCTTCTCCATCTCGTTTAGGTCGAAATAGTCAACCACATGCCGGTTTGGGATGATCAACGCATGGCCTTTATTAACGGGAAATTTGTCGTACAGCGCGAAGGCAAACTTGCTCGTCAATAGTGCTGGGCGATCAGGTCTACAGAAGGGGCAGGCTGTCATCAAATTGTATGTTTAGGTAATTCTCGCAAGTTACAAAAACAAGGTTCCTGTTCTTATAATTGTTTGATTTCCAATTGCAATAACCCCTGAACTGAAAATCAATGCGCAATCTCCATGTCCAAATCCCCCGCAAACTGTCAGTGGTGATCTGCCGGATATTTTCGAATTAAGTGATCCGATCAGTATACTGATCGGATCACTTGCATCGAACCGTCGCTCCGGGCAGCCGGCCCGGGCTGGATCAGCCTTGTGTCACTGCTTTACCACCCGGCTCCGCCAGATCCGCCCGTCGCGGTCGGTAGCGGCGACCAGGTATACACCGGCAGGCAGCTGGCCGACGGCCAGGGTGTGCGTCGAACCGCCGGATACGAGCTGGCGAGTCAACTCCCGGCCCCAAAGATCGCTTACCGTCAACTTGATGTCCTGCAGGGGCAAAGACTGCAGCGACACCGTCAGCTCCTCCGTGAAGGGGTTGGGGTACACCTCTAGCGGGAAGATCTCCGGCGGGCGGACTTCGCTGATGTCCGTCGTCGTCAGACAGTTGCCGAACGCGACATTGTCGATCCCGAAATCGGCATATTGCGGGTCGTTGTTCTGGAGCAGGCGGATGGTCACCACGCCGTTGACCGTGGCCGGCCAGTCATTGAAGCATACCTGGCACCAGGCGTCTGCGGCACAGCCGGCCGTTGTGCCGAGCTGGTGAGTGGTCGTACCGTCGAAGATCTCGGCAGCGAGCTCGACCACGCCTCCTCCGGAAAGGTCTGGGTAGAAGTCGAAGCAGAAGTCGTATAGTTCTCCCGGACTGACATTGACGTCCTGCTGCCAAACGATGAAATTGATGGTCGAGAAGGTTCCGTCGACGATCAGGAAGTTCGAACTGCCGTCGGGCGCAGTGATCGATTCCCAAAGGGAGTTCGTGCACTTGTCGCGGGCATTCGGCGCGACGCAATACGAAGCGCCCTGGCAGGTACAGTTGAACGGCAGGCTCGAAAGGAACCCGGTATTGCCGGCTTCAAAGCCCGGATTTTCCAGCAGGTTAGCTGAGCTGCAGCACGAACCGAACTGGATGTTGTCGATCCCGTAGTCGTTAAGACTGACATTATTTCCCTGCACGATGCGCAGCATGCCCGACGTAACGCCCGGAGGGGCCGTCCATCCAAAAAAACAAGCCTTCGTCCAACTGCCGGCCGTGCCGGCCGTGGTGCCCAGGGTGACCGGTCCGCCTCCGTAGTCGATCTCGACGCTGAGTTGCGGGGTGCCGCCGCTCGAAATGTCGGGATAGTAGTCGAAGCAGAAATCATACGTAAAGCCGGGCACGAGACTCACCGTCTGTTCCCAGACCGTGCCCGTTCCACTAAAGCCGTCGACTACCAACAGATTGCCGGTTCCGGTAGGCGGATAGATCGACTTCCACTGGCTGTTCGTGCACTTGTCGCGGGCGTTGGGCGCAATGCAGTAGGTGCCGCTCTGACAAGTACAATTGAGGCTTAGCCCACTCGTGAAAGCCGTGTTGCCACTCTCGAAATCGCCGTTCTCAACCTGGTTGTTGCAAGGGCAGATCACGTATTCGAGAAAGACCGAATCGGTGGCCATGCAACCCAGCGAGTCAGTGACGGTCACCGTATAAGTGGTGTTCACACCGGGAAAAGCGGTAGGATCCTCCACGTTCGTGGCGCTCAATCCGGTAGTCGGGGTCCAGCTGTAGGTAACCGGACCGATCGCCCCAGTTACATCCGGATGGAATTGCACCGGCGTGATCAGATCGTCGATGATGCACACCTGGATCGTGTCGGGCAGATCGACTTCCAGCTCGCAGCAGGTTCCGAATTGGATGTTGTCGATCCCGTAGTCGTTGAACACCACGCTGTTCGCCTGTACGATGCGCAAGGTGGCCGGTCCGGTCGAAAGGGAGAGCCCGCCGGTATTGAAACAATATTTCTGCCAGTTGTTGGGAATGCCGCTCGTCGTGCCGAGCGCGACAGGACCACTGCCGTCGTCGATCTCGACGAGGAGTTGCGGAGTGCCGCCACTGGAAATGTCGGGATAGTAGTCGAAACAGAACTCGTACACATCGCCAGCCGTCACGCTGACCACCTGCTCCCAGATCGTGCCGGTACCACTGAAGCCGTCGACCACCAGGAAATTGCCGATGCCGCTGGGGGCGAACACCGATTTCCATTGGCTGTTCGTGCACTTGTCGCGGGCGTTGGGCGCAATGCAATACGTACCTGACTGGCAGGAGCAATTGGGGTTTAGGGCCGTGGTGAAACCAGTGTCGCCCTCCTCAAAACTGCCATTAAAGATCAGGTCGTTGCAGGGGCAGGGTACATAGTTGACCGCAACGGAAGCCGTTGCCGTGCAACCGAGCGAGTCGCTGACGGTCAGGGTGTAGGTGGTGTTCATCCCAGGGGTCGCAATGGGGTCTTCGATGTTCGTGGCGCTCAGACCGGTCGCCGGCGCCCAGGAGTAGGTCAGCGGACCGACCGCATCG
>JAGQXA010000168.1 GCA_020436865.1 Saprospiraceae bacterium
CCCCCGATCAGAACACCGCTTCCGCGATCCGCCGGATCGTTGCGGAATCGCCCATGGTGTAGTAGTGCAGGCAGGGTGCGCCGGCGGCCTTGAGCTCTTTCGACTGGGCGATGCACCATTCGATACCGATCTCCTTGACGGCCTCGTCGGTGGCGGCCTTGCTGACTTCGACGGCGAGTTCTTCGGGCATGTTCACGAAAAAAAGTCGTGGGATGGAGGAGAGTTGATACTTGCGCGTCAGCGGTTTGAGGCCCGGCACGATCGGCACTTCGATCCCGGCCTTGCGGCAAAGGTCGACATACTCGAAGTATCTGGCATTGTCGAAGAACATTTGGGTGACGATGTAGTCGGCGCCGGCGTCGACCTTCGCCTTGGTGTATTGCAGATCGAGTTTCAGGTTGGCCGATTCGAAGTGTTTTTCCGGATAGCCCGCCACGCCGATGCAGAAGTCGGTCTTCTCGCCGTTCTCGATATTGGGATCGAGGTACTTGCCCTGGTTCATCTCGACGATCTGCCGCACCAGGTCAAGGGCGTACGGATGGCCGCCGGGCTCGGCGATAAATTTGCCTTCGAACGGCCGGGCGTCGCCGCGCAGGGCCAGTACGTTATTGATGTTCAGGAAATTGAGGTCGATCAATGCGTTCTCGGTCTCCTCCTTGGTGAAACCGCCGCAGATCAGGTGCGGCACCGCATCGACCCCATACCGGTGCATGATCGAGGCGCAGATGCCGACCGTGCCCGGCCGCTTGCGGATGGCGATCTTTTCATAATAGCCGCTGTCCCGTTTCTTGTAAATGAATTCTTCGCGGTGATAAGTGACGTCGATGAAGGGGGGCTTGAACTCGATCAAAGGATCGAGGGTGTCGAAGATGGTCTTCATGCTTCCACCCTTCAGCGGCGGCAAAACCTCGAAGGATACGAGGGTTTGGCCATTGGCGTTTGCAAAATACTCCGTAACTTTCATTTCCGCTTTGATTCCTAACTTTGGGGATCAAAGCTACGAAAAGGCCCAGGCAACTGGGAGAAAGATCATTTAATAATCGAAAGAGAGCACCCTATATGTTTTCCCTTGGCAAGACATTCCGCCGCTATACCGGCCTGCTTCGCAGTTGGAAGGCCGTTTATATCGTCAATAATCTCCTCAACAGCCGCCGGTTGCAACACAACCGCGAGCTGTATCGCAAGCACGGACTGCAAAAGAGCATTTACGCGCCGATCGGCCGGCAGGATTTTTCCTCCAACGGAGAAGGCGCCCCCTGGCTCGACCGGCCCGGCGCCCTGGCCTCCATGCAGGAGCACCCGCAATTTCACCGCTTCCCGGTCGCCTGGCGCGATGAACTGAAGAAATTCGTCGAACAGGGCTATATGATCCTGCGCGGATTCTACCGGCAGGAATCGATCGACCTGCTCAACGAAGAAGTCGACCGCCTGTTGCAGGAAGGTCAAACCGACTTCAACTACACCCAGCGTAAGATCATGGACGCCTTCCGGGAATCGGAGCTGGTGGATCAGCGTTTTTTTCGCAATCCCGACCTCCTTCGCCTCCTCGATTTTACGCTCGGCCGCAAGGTAGTGCCGTTCCAGACTATCCACTTCGTCGAAGGCAGCGAGCAACGGGCCCACTCCGACGCCATTCACATGACCACCGAGCCGCAGGGATACCTGATCGCGGCCTGGACGGCCCTGGAAAAAACCCATCCGGGCAACGGCCCGCTCTTCTTCTATCCCGGCAGCCACCGCCTGCCGTTCCTCAGCTGTCAGGATTACCCTTCCGGAAATACCCGCTGGCAGATCGGCGCCAACAGCTACCGGAACTACGAGGAAGCGATCGACTCCTTGATCAAAAAACATCGCCTGAAAAAGGAATTCTTCTACGCCGAACCCGGCGATGTGCTCATCTGGCACTCCAATCTGCTACACGGCGGCAGTCCGATCAAGGAACCGGGCGCCACCCGTCGAAGCATGGTCGCTCACTATTTTGTGGAAGATGTGATCTGCTACCACGAGATCTCGCAGCGGCCGGCCTTGTTGGATATTTCTTGATCCAGTATCCAGTATCCAGCCTAACTGATCGCATACGACGTCAGCCGGCACTTCACCTTGAGGATCTGCCGGATATCCTCCAGATCCACCTCATACGGTTTGTAGACTTCGCTATTGTCGGAAATGAGTCGCAATTGATGCACGCCTGCATCTTCGCGGACCTGCTGAATGCGTTTGGCCACCACCACGTCGGTCACGATCACGTACACGTGATTGTCACGCAGGGGTTCGCC
>JAGQXA010000169.1 GCA_020436865.1 Saprospiraceae bacterium
CGATGGCTCCGCGACAGCTATCATTTCCGGCGGCGCCAGCCCCGTTCAGCTCCTGTGGAGCACGGGCGATACGACCGCGACTGCCACCGGCCTGGCTCCTGGAACGTACTTCGTTACGGCGACCGACGCCAACGGTTGCACCGCTGTCGATTCTGCCGTCGTAGCGCAACCCGATCCGATCGTACTGAGCTTCCAGGCCAACCCGGTCAGCTGTAGCGGCGTGGACGACGGCGCCGTTTCGGTCGTTGCCGAGGGGGGGATGCCGCCCTATGAGTACCTGTGGAATACCGGCGATACTTCGCCCGACCTGACCGGCCTTCCGGCCGGCAGCTACGAGGTGACGGTCACTGACGCGGCCGGTTGCACCGCTACCGGCAGCGTGGAGGTGACGGCGCCGGACGTGATCGATCTGCAGTTGAGCAGTACGCCCGTGAGTTGTCCCGGCGGATCGGACGGCGCCGTTTCCGTGATGGCGAGTGGCGGGATGTCGCCCTATGGCTACCTTTGGGATACCGGCGATACTTCGCCGGATGTGACCGGTCTTCCGGCCGGACTGTATTCCGTGACGGTCACCGATGCCAACGGCTGTACGGCCGTTGGAGAGGCGACGGTCGATGAACCCGATCCGCTGGGCGTGTTCGATATCGCGCTGGATGCGCCTTGTGAGGGCGACAGCACGGGGATCATCGAGATCGGAGTAACCGGCGGCACGCCGCCGTATGCCGTTTTGTGGAGCACGGGCGATACGACCCTGAGCCTCACCGGGATTCCAGCCGGCTCTTACAGTGTGGCGATCACCGATGCCAACGGCTGCACGGCCGAAGAGACCTTCGACCTGCCTGCGGCTGAGGGACCAAGCCTGTCGGTCGACATCGTGTCGGCCTCCTGCTTCGGGGGCAACAACGGGGCTGTCTCCGTGTCGGCTAGCGGCGGCTCGCCGCCCTTCGTCTTCGAGTGGAGCAACGGGGAAACCGGAATGGACCTGATCGGCCTGGCCCCCGGCGACTACGCGGTGACGGTCAGCGACGGCGGTAACTGTACCGACGAGGCAATGGTGACGATCGAAGAAGATCTGCCCGGAGCCTGCAATGCCTATGTGCTGCAGCCGATCTCCACCTTCGGGGGCGCCGATGGAGCGGTCGCGGTAGATCCGCCTGCCGGCGGCACGCCGCCCTATACCTATCTTTGGAGCAATGGGGTAAGCGATCCGGTCAATACCGGACTAGCGGCCGGTACCTACACGGTAACGGTGAGCGATGCGGAAGGATGCCAGTCGATCTGCGAGGTAGTGCTGGAGAATCCCTCCAAGATCGGTGATTTTGTTTGGGACGATCTCAATCAGAACGGCGTGCAGGACCCGAACGAGCCGGGAGTAGGCGGCATCAAGGTCACCCTCACCGGGACGGATGAAGACGGCAACTCCGTTAACCAGATGACCACGACCGGCGCTAATGGCCTCTACCTCTTCGATGGCCTGGCTCCCGGTATGTATCAGCTGACCTTTTCAAACCTGCCTATCGACTACCAGTTCACGCTGCTCAATGTAGGCGACGACGACGAAGACAGCGACGTCAACGCCAACGGGATCACGGCCACCTTTACCGTCAACGCCGGCGTATGCGACCTTGATTACGATGCCGGGATATACACTTTCTGTATCAACGTCGACGACCCCGGCGAGATCGCCGGTAACGAATACCTTTGCGGTCCGGGCAACGATCCGGGGCCGATCGTGGAAGTGGCGCCGCCCAGCGGCGGACAGGGCGCCCTCGAGTTCCTCTGGATGAAGAGCACGCAAAGCGGCCCGTTCAACCCGAACACCTGGATGCCCATCCCCAATTCCAACTCGCCGAACTACGATCCGGGGCCTATTTTCCAGACGACCTACTACGCGCGCTGCGTGCGGCGGGAAGGTTGCACCTTGTATCTGGAAACCTCGAACGTGGTGGTCAAGGAAGTTGGCGACGATGCGATCGCCGGTATCAGCGGTCCGGCCACCGTTTGTGTGGGCGATGTGGTAACCTATGTGGCTGACAACGCCGGTCCGGGCGCCGTCTACTCCTGGAATTTCGGTCCGAATGCCAATCCGCAGACGGCAAGCACGCCGACCGTCAACGTGACCTTCAGTCAGTTTGGGGTCTATACCGTGACCCTGACCGTCGTGAACAACGATTGTACGGCCTACGCCTATCTGCCCATTTATGTGACGAGCAGCCCGACGGTGTGCGGTCCCTTCCAGGCGCCGGTCAGTATCGGTATCACCGCTTATTCCATACCGGGCGGCGCCGTGCAGATCGACTGGCAAACCGATCGGGGAGCGCCAGACCATACCTTCTGTGTCGAAGTGGCTACCGACGGCCATACCTTCCGCCGATTGAGCGAGCAACGTGGAGACGGCCGCCATTTTAGCTTCGTCGACGAGTCGCCCTCGCCGGGCAACAACTACTACCGCATCGCCGCGATCGATCCGGTCGGAGAGGTGCGGTTGACGGATCCGGTGCAAGTAGGTCTGTTCTCCGGGCGCCCGGCCCTGGTGTATCCCAATCCGGTCGTCGATCAACTGCGGGTAGACTGGAAAGCCGAATTGGGCGACGAGGTCGTCCTCGCGCTCTATCACATCAGCGGTAAGTTAGTCCGCACGGTGGCCGTCGAAGCAAAACAGATCGGCCATACCTTCGATCTGTCCGATCTGCCGGCCGGTAGCTATCTGCTACAGGTCCAATACGGAGCAGAGGGCCGGCTGACGTATCCTATCTTGAAACAGTGACCGGCCTGGACGTGGCTTCCGACCGCTTGTGAGGCCACGTCCGACCTATGAACCCTGCAATAAATGAAACAACTTTGTTATTTACATTTTTTTGATAATCGATATAAAAAATTTGAAATTTTATCGAGTCTAGGTTGATTTTTTGAGATAATGTCAATATCCTTGTCAGGTATTTGAGAATCAAGTCCTGACCAATGATCCGTGTTGCCCGCATTTTAGCGAACCTGTTCAGCCCTGCGACGGCCCCTTGTTGCTGTTGCCGCGGGGATTCCGGAACGAGCGCCGGCAAGGAAAGGTGAGGGTATTGACCATCAGCAGAAAAGCCTTTTCAGCACGCGCTGGAAAGGCTTTTTTGTTTTGCCGGACGATCAATGAAATAAACTGCATGAAAAAGGAAAAACAGATCGTACAGAACCCACTGGTGGAACCTGCCAAAGCGCTGCAATTCGACGGGCAGGTGCCGGATGTCGACCACCTCAACGAGGTCTTCACCCCTTTACAGTACCGCGAACGCATCCATTTGCTCTATGCCTATTTCAAGGAACGGGAGGTGTTGGTCACTTCTTCCTTTGGCGCCAATGCCGCTTTCCTCCTGTTTCTGCTCCATCAGTTGCGACCTACCCAACGGGTTCATTTCATCGACACGACCTACCATTTTCGCGAAACGCTGGAGTACAAACGCGAGCTGACCGAGCGGTTCAATCTGACGGTGGTCGACGTGCTGCCCGATCTTCAGCAGAATGCCCTGACCGCCGAGGAACAGTGGTGGAGCGCACATCCGCGCCTGTGTTGTACGATCAATAAGGTTGCGCCGCTGGAGCCCGTGAAAGCCCGCCACCGGGTCTGGTTGTCGGGACTGATGGCCTATCAGACGCCGTTCCGGGCCGGCTTGCGGGTGTTCGAAAAGCAGGGTGAAATGCTTAAGTTTCATCCCCTGATCGATCTGGAGGAGGCGGAGTTCCTCTATCAGTTCTCCGCCAACGAACTGCCCCGGCATCCACTCGAACGGCTGGGGTACGGTTCGATCGGTTGTACCCATTGCACGGAGCAAGGGGAAGGCCGGGAAGGCCGTTGGAAGGGCTCGGGGAAGACGGAGTGCGGCCTGCATCCAGGCTACTTCGATCGCAAAACAACATAAGAAGGGTCCTAGGATACAGGGATCCCCGGACCCTTTCCCCGGTCAACCCTCATTATTTCCTTTCGCAGGAGGCCTGAGATTTCATTTCTCCGGTCCTTTTGGTAACTTCGGCTCGCCCTGACCGTCCGCCAAAATCCCCTTTCGACATGGAAAGCCAGACGAACCGTTTTAAGAAATTGCTGGTCGCCAATCGCGGCGAGATCGCCATCCGCGTACTGCGCGCCGCTTCCGAACTGAACCTTCGCACCGTGGCGATCTACACCTTCGAAGATCGCTACTCCCTGCACCGCTACAAGGCCGATGAGAGCTACCAGATCGGCGCCGACGACGATCCGCTCAAGCCCTATCTCGATGTGGAAGAGATCCTGCGTATTGCCAAGGCCGCCGAGGTCGATGCGATCCATCCCGGCTACGGGTTCCTTTCCGAGAACGTGCGTTTTGCCCGGCGTTGCCGCGAAGAAGGGATCGTCTTTGTCGGACCCAGCCCCGAGGTCATGGAACGCCTGGGCGACAAGGTGGCGGCCAAAGAACTGGCCCGGGCGCTGAACGTGCCCCTGATCCGGGATAGCCGCGTGCCCCTCGATTCGCCGGAGACGGCCCTGAGCGAGGCCGAGCGCATCGGGTATCCGCTCATGATCAAGGCGGCAGCCGGCGGCGGCGGTCGGGGCATGCGGGTCGTGCGAAATTCTGCGGAGTTGGTCGGGGAATACGAAGAGGCGAGGGGAGAGGCCCGTACCGCCTTTGGCGATCCGACCGTGTTCTTCGAGAAGTACATTGAAAACCCCAAGCACATCGAGGTGCAGATCCTCGGGGATCAACACGGGAATGTGGTGCACCTGTACGAGCGCGACTGCTCCGTGCAGCGCCGTTTTCAGAAAGTGGTGGAGATCGCTCCCTGCCTGACGGTGTCGCAGGAAACCAAAGACCGCCTGTATGCTTACGCACTGAAGCTGGCCAGGGCGGTCGACTACAGCAATGCCGGCACGGTGGAATTTCTGGTGGACCAGCAGGAAGAGATCTTCTTCATCGAGGTCAATCCCCGCATCCAGGTCGAACACACCATTACCGAAGAGATCACCGGGATCGACCTGGTGCGCACGCAGATCCTCGTCGCCATGGGGTATCCGCTCTCGCACCCGACCATCTACATTCGCTCACAGGAAGACATCCGGCCGACCGGATGCGCCATCCAGTGCCGGGTTACCACCGAGGATCCGCAGAATGGTTTCAAACCCGACTTCGGCACGCTGATCGCTTACCGCTCGGCCAGCGGCATGGGGATCCGTCTCGACGCCGGTAGCGCCTATCCGGGCGCCAAGATATCGCCCTTCTTCGACAGCTTGCTGGTGAAGGTCACCGCCTGGGGCCGCACCATGCCCGGCGCGGCACAGCGCCTGCACCGCGCCTTGCGGGAATTCCGGGTGCGCGGAGTCAAGACGAATGTCGACTTCCTGCTCAACCTGCTGCAGAACGAGACGTTCATCGCCGGCGAGGCAACCGTCAATTTCATCCCGGCACATCCGGAATTGTTCGAAAGTCCGCGTCGCCGCGACCGGGGCACGAAACTTCTGCGCTACCTGGCAGAAGTGATCGTCAACGGGCATCCGGAACTCAAGGGTCTGCCGGACCGGAGCGCGCGTACCTTCCGCGAGGCGCCGGCGCCTCCTTTCTCATCGCAGCAGGCGCTGCCACAGGGATCGCGCGATCGCCTGCTGGCCGGAGGCCGCGAGGAGTTCGTGCGATGGATCAAGGAGGAAAAGGCCATCCTCTATACCGATACGACCTTCCGCGACGCCCATCAAAGCTTGCTGGCCACGCGCATGCGCACCTTCGATATGCTCCGCTCGGCCCGATCCCTGGCTCAACACCATGCAGCCGATCTGTTCAGCATGGAGGTGTGGGGAGGAGCCACCTTCGATGTGGCACTACGCTTTCTGAAAGAAGATCCCTGGCAGCGGCTCGCGCAATTGCGCCAGGCCATTCCCAACATTTGCTTTCAGATGCTGCTGCGCGGCTCGAATGCCGTGGGCTATACGGCCTATCCCGATAATCTGATCGTACGCTTCATCGAGGAGGCGGCCGAAACGGGGATCGACATATTCCGCATCTTCGACAGCCTCAACTGGGTGCAGGCGATGCAGACCAGCATTCGGGCGGTGCGCGAGCGGACGGAGGCTCTGGCGGAAGTCTGCCTTTGCTATACCGGCGATATCACCGATCCGACGCGTACGAAGTACGATCTGCAATACTACCTCGACCTGGCGCGCCGCCTGGAAGACGCCGGCGCTCATTTGATCGCGATCAAAGACATGGCCGGCCTCCTCAAGCCTCAGGCAGCCGAACTGCTGATCCCGGCCCTGAAGGAAACAGTCGACCTGCCGGTGCATCTGCACACGCACGATACGTCTTCGATCCAGGCGGCGACCTACCTCAAAGCCGTGGAGTCGGGCGTCGACATCATCGACCTGGCCATCGCTTCGATGTCGGGCTTGACCAGCCAGCCCAATTTCAACTCGGTGGTGGCCATGCTGAAGGGGCACCCGCGCGAACGGGCGGTCGACCTCGACAGCCTGAACCGTCATTCCGATTATTGGGAGGCCGTGCGCGAGTACTATTTTCCCTTCGAAACCGAACTGCGTGCCGGCACCGCCGAAGTCTATGAACACGAGATCCCGGGAGGGCAATACTCCAATCTGCGGCCGCAGGCCAGGGCGCTGGGGCTGGAAGACCGCTTCGAACAGATCAAGGACAATTACCGGGCTGCCAACTTCCTGCTCGGCGATCTGATCAAAGTGACCCCCTCTTCGAAGGTGGTCGGCGATCTGGCCATGTTCATGACCGCGAACGGCCTCACGGCTGAAGAACTGTTGACCAGGGGCGACACCCTCGCGTTCCCGGACAGCGTCAAGGCTCTGCTTCGGGGCGATCTTGGGCAGATGGAAGGTGGGTTCCCCCCGGAGCTCCAGAAACTCGTCCTGAAAGGCGAGAAACCCTACACCGAGCGGCCGAACGAACACCTGGAGCCGATCGACTTCGAGCTCGAACGGCCGGCCTTCGAAAAGGAATTCGGTGATGAGTACAGCTTCCGCGATCTGCTGTCCTACAAGCTGTATCCGAAGGTCTTCGAAGACTATCACCACCACCGGCAGCAGTTTGGCGTCGTGCAAATGCTGCCCACGCCGGCTTTCTTCTATGGTCTGAAGCCCAACGAAGAGGTCCTGGTCGAATTGGAAAGAGGAAAGACGATCACCATCAAATACCTCAACGTGACGGAGGCCAACGAACAAGGCAACCGCCTCGTCTTCTTCCGCCTCAACGGCCAGACGCGCGCGGTGGAGGTGCACGACCGCAGCGTGCAGGTGCAGGTGGTGCAGAACCGCAAAGCCAAAGGACCCAAAGAGATCGGTGCACCTTTGCAGGGTAGCTTGTCCAAAGTGCTCGTCAAACAAGGCCAGCCGGTCGACGTCAATACGCCCCTTTTCGTGATCGAGGCCATGAAGATGGAGAGTACTATCACCTCGCCGGTGGCCGGCGTCGTCAAAGAGGTGCACCTGCCGGAGCGCTCCCTGGTGGAGCAGGAAGACCTGGTGGTGGAGTTGGAATGAGGGGAGGCAAACGGCCGTTGACAGATACAGTTGGCAGGGAGCAAAGGAGCAAGGGGGCAAGGGAGCGAACATCCCGCATCCAAGGATTTTTGGATCTTCTCAGCTTAGCGAATATTCGCTGGAATGATTTCTTTTTACTGCCCTTTTATTTATCTTTGCGGGGCCTTTCACAAAAGCGGTCGATTTCCATCCACTGATCAAAAATACCAAGCGGAAATGAAGTTATTAGTTTGCGTCAGTAAAACGCCGGACACCACCACCAAG
>JAGQXA010000858.1 GCA_020436865.1 Saprospiraceae bacterium
AAAACGGCCACTTCCCCCAGCCCGCCAGGTAATACGACCGGGCCTCCGAGCCGAAGCTGGCAAAAAAGGAGGCGATGGAGGGGATCGACGAACCCTCGAAGTCGAAGATCAGCTCGCTGCCGGCATGCCACTCGATCAGGGCGTCGAGCAGAAAATGCATGGAATGGAGCTCGCGGCCCCGCTCATCCGAACTGCCGAAGAGGTTGATCAGGCGGCCGTGGCTTTCCAGGAAGAAGACGGCCACCCGCAACTCGCCGGCCGCATCCGTTGCGCCCCAGATGCGGCCGTGACCGCGGTCGATGGCGGCTTGCATCAGCCTGGCGACGCGGGCATAATCGGCCTCCTTCAGCGATAACTTTTGTCCTTGATGGGCCCGGTAAAGAGCGGTCAGCTCGACAGGCGAGAGCGGATCCTCCACCAGCGCGTGCTCCTCGCGCGCGCGGCGCACGCGCTTGCGCAGGCTCTTGGAATATCCGGCAAAAAGCGATCCGTAGTCAGGGGAAAGAGGAAGCAGGTAATTGGTCTTGACCTCCCACCCGGCTTCGGGCGGCAACAGGGCTGCGTTCTGCTCGTTGAGGCACACCTTCACCCGGCGAAAGGAAGGTGGAAGCGCGCGAATAAAGGTCTCCAGCAAGGCCCGATCGGGCAGGCTCCGGCCAAACAGCCCCAGCTGCTGTGCGAAATAGGGCTGATACACCTGCCGAAACCCAAACAAACGCCGGTTCCAAGGCAACGGAAATACGGCTTCGTAATCGCCCAGAACCAACGCATCCCAGCCGGGCGCAACCGCATCCAGGTACCACGAATACGCGTACGGCAAGCCGAAGCCGGCCTGGGCGAGGCAGTCGTCCCAGCGCCTGCGGTCGAGCTCGCGGTGGCGGATGTGGTGGATCATGGTGGTGGATTGGGTGATTCGTTTATTGGGTGATTGGTTAATTGGGAGCTCCCTGGCAAACCGCCAACTGCATCTGCCAACTGTACCTGCCCCCTGTACCTGCCCCCTGTACCTGCCAACTGTACCTGCCCCCTGTACCTGCACATCCTCAAACCTTCCGCACCACCCCTAACCCATCCCGGATCGGCAGAAGGAGGTACTCCACTCGTGGGTCGTCGCGCAGTTTTTTGTTGAAGGTGTCGAGATAGAGTGCGTCTTTGTCGGGTTTTTTCTGGGCGACCTTACCGTCCCAAAGCACGTTGTCGGTCAGGATCCAGCCACCGGGGCGAAGGCGGTCGATCACCAGATCGAAGTAGGCAACGTAATCGTGTTTGCCGGCATCGAGGAACACCAGATCGAAGGTTTCCGGCAAGGTGGGCACGATGGTCAGCGCATCGCCGATATGGGCGACGATGCGATCGCTCAGGCCCGCTTTCGCGAAATACTTTTTGCCGAACCAGGCCAGCTCTTCGTTCACTTCGATCGTGTGCAGGATGCCGTCTTCGGCCAAGCCTTGTGCCAGACAGATGGCCGAGTAGCCGGTGAAGGTGCCGATCTCCAGTACGGCCCGGGGGCGGATCATAAGGCTGAGCAGGCGCAGCAATTGCCCTTGCAGCGGGCCCGACAACATCTGGGGCGCCAG
>JAGQXA010000859.1 GCA_020436865.1 Saprospiraceae bacterium
CAGTTTGCCTGGCATCTGCGATATCCCGGCGCCGACGGCAAGTTGGGCTCCCGCGATTACGAGCTCATCAGCGCCTCCAATCCGCTCGGACAGGTATGGACCGACGTAAAGAACCTCGACGACCTGCATCCGGCAGAGATCGTGCTGCCGGTCGGCAAGAAAGTGCGGGTGCGCATTACGGCCCGCGACGTGCTGCACAACTTCTACCTCCCGCACTTCCGCGTGAAGATGGACGCCGTGCCGGGCATGCCGACCTATTTCGTGTTCACTCCGGAGAAGACGACCGAAGAGTACCGGCAGATCCTGAGCCAATATCCCGAATACCAGGTGCCTGCCGATCCGGCCGAGCCCAACGGCAAGCAGCTCTGGCAGACCTTTGAATTCGAGCTGGCCTGCGCCGAACTCTGCGGCAGCGGCCACTACAGCATGCGCCGCCTGGTGAAGATCGTGTCGGAAGAGGAATACCAGGCCTGGCTGGCCCAGCAGCAGCCGTACTACGAGGGCAGCATCAAGGGAACGGCGGAAGATCCCTTCCTCGACCAGCAATTGAGCAACTCGGGATCCGAAGCCGAAGAGGCAGCGCCGGCCCCCGGCGACGGGGAGGGAGAGGTTATGTCTGCCGAAGAAGAACAAGGAAGCTAATACTAACCAACGAATACCGCTTTCCTATTTTGGAGAGAACTTCATAAACTCTTTTGGAAAATGGCTAGCACCGCAACTACAACGACGACCAAACAATACGATGAGGACCTGCTCATCGAAGAGTATGGGTACGATGATCACTTTCATGAGCATCATCACGGTGATAAGTACCAGTCGAACTTCATCACCACCTATATTTTCAGCCAGGATCACAAGATCATTGCGCGTCAGTTTCTGATCACCGGCATGATCTGGGCCTTCATCGGCGGCGCCATGTCGCTGATCTTCCGCCTGCAACTGGGCTTTCCGGAAGAGAGTCTGGCGTGGCTGAAGCCGATCCTCGGCAAGTGGATCACGATCAACGATGCCGGGGTAGGTACCCTGGCGCCCGAGTTCTATTACGCCCTGGTGACCATGCACGGCACGATCATCGTGTTCTTCGTGCTGACGGCCGGCCTGAGCGGTACCTTCAGTAACCTGCTCATTCCATTGCAGGTCGGCGCGCGCGATATGGCGTCGCCCTTCCTCAACATGCTGTCGTACTGGTTCTTCTTCCTGGCCGGCATCATCATGTTCTACTCGTTATTCCTGAATACCGGTCCGTTTTCCGGCGGCTGGACGGCCTATCCGCCACTGAGCGCCCTGCCGCAGGCCAGTTCAGGCTCGGGTGCGGGGATGACCTTGTGGACCTTGTCGCTGGTGTTCTTCGTCGTGTCGGTGCTGCTCGGCGGGATCAACTACATCACCACGGTGCTCAATCTACGTACCAAGGGCATGAGCATGTGGCGCTTGCCGCTGACCATCTGGGCGTTCTTCGTGACGGCCATTCTCGGTCTGCTCTCCTTTCCGGTGCTCGTTTCCGGCTTCCTGCTGCTGATGCTCGACCGCGGACTGGGAACCAGCTTCTATCTGAACGAGATCTTTGTCGGCGGCCAGGCCCTCGACCACGTCGGCGGTAGTCCGATCCTGTACCAGCACCTCTTCTGGTTCCTCGGCCACCCGGAGGTATACATCATCATCCTCCCGGCCATGGGCATTGTATCGGAAGTGCTTTCGGTGCACGCGCGCAAGCCGATCTTCGGCTACAAGGCCATGGTCTACTCGATCCTGGCCATCGCCTTCCTGTCGTTCATCGTGTGGGCGCACCACATGTTCATGTCGGGTGTGAACCCCTTCATTTCGAACTTCTTCGTGATCTTCACCCTGATCATCGCCGTACCTTCGGCGGTCAAGGTGTTCAACTGGATCGCAACCTTATATGGCGGTAACATCCGCTTCAATGCCGCATCTCTGTTCGGCATCGGCTTCGTGTCGCTGTTCATCTCCGGCGGTCTGACCGGGATCTTCCTGGGCAACTCGGCCATCGACATTCAGCTGCACGACACCTACTTCGTGGTCGCCCACTTCCACATCGTGATGGGGGTAGCCGCGTTCTTCGGCATGTTTGCCGGCATTTACCACTGGTACCCGAAAATGTTCGGCCGCTTCATGAACGACACCCTGGGCAAGATCCATTTCTGGGGGACCCTGGTCGGCGCCTACGCCGTGTTCTGGCCGATGCACTACCTGGGTATGGCCGGGGTGCCGCGCCGTTACTACCGCTTCGACAATTTCGATACCTTCTCGCACTTTGCCGATATGAACATGTTCATCACCGTGGCGGCGATCCTTACCTTCGCCCTGCAGGTGCTGTTCATGGTGAACTTCTTCTACAGCATCTGGTACGGCCGCAAGATGGAAAGCAAGAACCCCTGGGGCGCTACCACGCTCGAATGGACTACGCCGATCCATGCCGGACACGGCAACTGGCCGGGCAAGATCCCTGCCGTACAGCGCTGGGCCTATGACTACGGCAAGAACGGCCGGGAGTTCATTTCGCAGATCGAACCGCTCGCGGAAGGAGAGGGGGATCAGGGGCATTAGGGAGGCTTGAGATTTGAGATATGAGATATGAGATTTGAGATTTGAGAGGGGGGATTTGAGAGGTGAGAACTTAAGGATCTTCGGCCCGTTGGACCCAAGGATCCTCATCAACCGAAAGTAAGTGGCACAGACCAAAGTGATCGCCGGCAGCCTTTCGACCGTCGGCCAGAAAATAAACGATTATCAGCAGCTGGTGAAGTTCCGGCTGACGCTGACGGTGGTCTTTTCCGCCTTGCTGGCTTTTGCGATCACCAGCCAGAGCAACGTGCACTGGCTGGCGGCGCTGACGCTGGGCCTGGGAGGATTTCTGATCACCGGCGCCGCCAACGCCCTGAACCAGGTGCTGGAAAAGGACTTTGACAAGCTAATGGCCCGGACGGCCGATCGCCCTTTGGCGGCCGGCCGGATGACGATCTCGGAAGCCGTTTTGGCGGCGGGCCTGATGAGCCTGGCCGGGATCATGCTACTGGCGCTGTTCAATCCCTGGGCGGCCTTTTTCGGGACGCTGGCGATGGTGCTGTACGCCTTTGTGTACACGCCGATGAAGCGTTTTTCGCCGCTGGCCATCCCGGTGGGCGCCGTGCCAGGCGCGCTGCCGATGTTGATCGGATGCGTGGCCTACGAGGGGCAGATCAGCCAATTGGCGCTGGCGCTGTTTGCGATCCAGTTCCTCTGGCAGTTCCCTCATTTCTGGTCGATCGGCTGGCTGGGATTCGATGAATACCAGAAAGCGGGATACCGGCTGTTGCCGATGCGCGACGGCCTTCGCGACCCGAAAACCGGATTGTATGCCGCGCTGTACGCCCTGATCCTGATCCCGGTGGCCGCCCTGCCCTTTTTCTGGGGCTATACCGGAGCGGTATCGGCCATTTTTGTAGGGATACTGGGGGTTGTGTACGCCGGACTGGGCTGGCGCCTATATCGGAAAAAGGACCGGAAAGCGGCTTTGACCCTGATGTTCTTCTCCTTTTTCTATCTGCCGCTGACCTTGATCGCTTTTTTTGTAGATAAGATCTGATAGCAGGTCGTGCATATCGAAATAATATGAACGCAGTGTTGGCAAACGAACGACAAGGCAGGAATAAGATCCACCCGCAGAAATTTGCGTTGTGGGCGGCTTGTGCCAGCATCATGATGATGTTTGCCGCTTTCACGAGCGCGTATATCGTTCGGCAGGCCGCCGGCAACTGGCTGGAATTCCGGCTGCCGGATATCTTTTTTTACAATACCGCCACGATCCTGCTGAGCAGTTTGGCGCTGCAGGGGGCGTACCAGGCCTTCAAGGCCGGGAAGGCCGCCTGGTACAAGGGATTGATGGTGTTGACCTTTTTTCTGGGGCTGGCCTTTGTGGTGCTGCAGTACGAGGGGTGGCAAGCCCTGACCCGGATCGGAGTGTTCCTGCAAACCAACCCTTCGGGCTCGTTCATTTACGTGATCTCCGGCGTACACGCCGCGCACGTGCTGGGCGGCGTTGGGGCTCTGGTGGTGGCCATGATGCATGCATTTCTGCTGCCTTTCAAGGCTACTCCCCGCCGGAAGCTGCGCTTTGAATTAGTGTTGACCTATTGGCACTTCGTCGGATTTCTCTGGCTATATTTGCTGGGGTTTTTCGTACTGACGGGTTCCTAGGTCGTCAATTGGTTTATATCAGACATTAGCTAATTTTCAGCCGGGTTTTGCGCCCGGTACTCGTAAAAAACAAACGAATGGCAACTGATACCGTTTTAGAGCAACAGGCCGATGCCCAGCAGATGGGTGACTGGGAAGGGGGGAAACCGCCGTTCCGCGCGAGCTACGGCAAGCTGATGATGTGGTACTTCCTGTTGTCGGATGCCTTTACTTTCGCCGGCTTCCTGATCGCCTATGGCGCCCTGCGCTTTAGTATGCCGACCTGGCCGGTACCCGATTATGTGTTCAAGACGGCCCCCTTCGGCATCGAGCATAAGCCGCTGATCTTCGTGACCTTCATGACCTTCGTGCTGATCGTCAGTTCGGTCACCATGGTGCGCGCCGTGCAGGAAGGGCATCGCGAGAACAAGAACGGCGTGGTCTTCTGGATGCTGTTGACCATTCTGGGCGGGGCCACCTTCCTCGGCTGCCAGGCCTGGGAATGGACCAACCTCATCGGCACGGAAGGCATGTCGGTGACCGTCGATCCGTTCTCGAATCATTCCGAGGCCGGTACCTACGCCGCCGAAGCCGATCTGCTCTCCGCCGGTTTCCAGAAGGTAGAACACGATCATCAGGGAGCGACCGCTACGTATTTTTTGCCGGCCGGCGCTGAAGACGTAGAAGAAAACCGCTACTTCCTCAAAGCCGATCACCATGGCGAGTCGATGGTCGGTGAAGTCTTCGAGACCGGCACGCCCTATCTGATCACCTACAATCACGATACGCATCTGTACGAAACCTCCGCCTATACCACTACGGGGGAAGACGGCGGCACGGTCGTTCGCAAAGAAGAGTTCGGCCCGAAGGCTTTCGGCGCCCTGTTCTTCTTCATCACGGGCTTCC
>JAGQXA010000860.1 GCA_020436865.1 Saprospiraceae bacterium
CGATCCGGGCACGATCATGGCGGTCACGTGCGGAGCGACCTTTTTTCCGGCTACGAACTGAGCTACGAGGCGTAGATCTTCCATCCGCGAGTTCGTGCAACTGCCGATGAATACGTGCTGGATCGTTCGGCCAAGCAGCGTTTCTCCACTCTTCAGTCCCATGTAATCCAGTGCTTTACGCAAGGTCGCAGATTGTTCGACCTCCTGACCGCCCGGAATGTGATCGCGTACCTTGATGCCCATACCGGGGTTGGTGCCGAAGGTCACCATCGGGGCGATGTCTTCGGCCCGGAAGTGGTATTCCCGGTCGAAGGTAGCATCGAGGTCGGTCGTCAGCGTACGCCAGTAGGTCATTGCTTTGTCCCAATCGTCGCCTTGAGGAGCGAAGGGCTTACCCTGAACGTATTCGAAGGTCGTTTGGTCGGGAGCGATCAGGCCCCCGCGGGCGCCCATTTCGATGCTCATGTTACAGACTGTCATGCGGCCTTCCATCGACAGGGAGCGAATGGCCGAGCCGGCATATTCCACGAAGTAGCCGGTGCCGCCGCTGGCCGTGAGCTGCGAGATGATGTAAAGGATCACATCCTTGGCAGTCACGCCCGCTTGCAGTTGCCCGTCGACCGAGATCCGCATGCGTTTGGGCTTGCGTTGCAACAGACACTGCGTAGCAAGTACCTGTTCGACCTGACTGGTGCCGATACCGAAGGCGATCGCCCCGAAGGCGCCGTGGGTAGAGGTATGGCTGTCGCCGCACACGATCGTCTGCCCGGGCTGGGTAATGCCCAGTTCCGGACCGATCACGTGCACGATCCCCTGATAAGGGTGCCCGAGTCCGTAGAGTTCGATCCCGAATTTCTCGCAATTCTCGACCAGAGCGGCCACCTGCAGGCGCGAAAGTTCCTCCCGGATCGGAAGGTGCTGGTCGCGGGTCGGTACGTTGTGATCGGCCGTGGCGATGGTCTGTTGCGGGCGAAATACGGGAATGCCTCGCTTTTCCAAGCCGGCAAACGCCTGTGGGCTGGTCACTTCGTGGATGAAGTGCCGGTCGATATACAAGACCTCCTGGCCTCCTTCGATCTCGGCGACCACGTGCCGTTCCCAGATCTTGTCGAAGAGTGTTTTTGCCATAATTTCGTAGAAAGATGAAGGTAGAAAGATAAGAAATTAAGCGCTGACGGCGCGAATTCGCTGTTGTTCCATGATCCGGAGCAGGTCGGCGTCTTCGACTTCTTTTTTCTGGTCGGCTACCGCCAGAAAGCGCTTATAGACCTCGTCGAGCTCGACCTTGGTGAGATCGAAACCGATCTGTTTGGCGCGATAGGCGATCGCGGCACGCCCGCTGCGGGCGGTCAGCACGATCGAAGAGTGGTCGACGCCCACGTCGAGCGGGTTGATGATCTCATAGGTTTCGCGTTTTTTGATCACACCGTCCTGGTGGATGCCCGACGAATGGGCAAAGGCGTTGGCGCCTACAATGGCCTTGTTCGGTTGTACGGGCATACCCATCCGCTCCGACACGAGGCGACTGGCTCCATAGAGGCGCTGCGTGACGATCTCGTCCTTAAAACCGAGATAGGGGTGTTGGCGCATGATCATGACCACTTCTTCCAGGGAGGTGTTGCCGGCGCGTTCGCCCACCCCGTTGATCGTGCATTCGATCTGACGGGCGCCATTCTGCACCCCCGCGATCGAGTTAGCGGTAGCCAGGCCCAGATCGTTGTGGCAGTGGGTGGAAATGATCGCCTGGTCGATGTTCGCCACATGATCGCGAAGATAGGCGATCTTGGCGCCATATTCATCGGGCAGGCAGTATCCGGTGGTGTCGGGAATATTGACGACCGTAGCTCCGGCATTGATCACGGCCTCGATCACCCGGGCCAGGTA
>JAGQXA010000170.1 GCA_020436865.1 Saprospiraceae bacterium
GTAGTCGGCCGGATCCACGAAGGTAAAGGCGAGCATCCCCTGCTTCTTCAGGTTGGTTTCGTGAATACGGGCGAACGACTTCACGATCACCGCTTTCACGCCCAGGAAGCGCGGTTCCATGGCGGCGTGTTCGCGCGAAGAGCCTTCGCCGTAGTTGTCCTCGCCAAATACCACGGTGCTGATGCCGGCATCCCGGTAGGTCCGGGCAGAATCGGGTACGGCCATGTATTCGTCTTTCTTGAAGTTCAACACCTTGTTCATTTCGTCGTTGAAGAAGTTCACGGCGCCGATGAAGCAGTTGTTGGAGATATTGGCCAGGTGGCCGCGATATTTGAGCCAGGGGCCGGCCATGGAAATATGGTCGGTCGTACACTTGCCCTTGGCCTTGAGCAGCAGGCGCATTCCCTTGAGCTGTTGCTGGGTAATGGGCTTGAAGGGGTCGAGCAATTGGAGGCGATCGGAATTCGGGTCGACTTTCACCTCGATGTTGCTGCCGTTTTCAGCCGGAGCCTGGAAGCCGGCGTCCTCTACGTCGAAGCCCTTGGCCGGCAGTTCGACGCCTTTCGGCGGGTCGAGTTTCACGGCTTGCCCGTCTTCGTTGACGAGCGTATCGGTCAGCGGGTTGAAGGTCAGGTCGCCCGCGATGGCCAGGGCCGTCACGATCTCAGGGGAGGCCACGAAGGCGTGGGTTTGCGGGTTGCCGTCGTTGCGCTTGGAGAAGTTTCGGTTGAAGGAGGTGATGATGGAGTTCTTGCGGTTGGGGTCGTCGGTATGCCTTGCCCATTGGCCGATGCAGGGGCCGCAGGCGTTGGCCAATACCACGCCACCCATCTTTTCGAAGGCTTGCAGCTGGCCGTCGCGGGCCACCGTGTAGCGGATCTGCTCGGAGCCCGGCGTGACGGTGAATTCCGATTTTACTTTCAGTTTCTTCTCGACGGCCTGACGTGCCAGCGAGGCGGCGCGATCGAGGTCTTCATACGACGAGTTGGTACAGGAGCCGATCAGGCCGACCTCCAGTTTTTGCGGGTAGCCGTTTTCCTTGACGGCCTCGGCGAATTTGGAAATGGGCCAGGCCAGGTCGGGAGTGTAGGGGCCGTTGACGTGCGGCTCGAGGGTCGACAGGTCGATCTCGATCACGCGGTCGAAGTACTTCTCCGGATCGGCGTAGCATTCGGCGTCGCCGGTCAGGTGCGGTGCTACCCGATCGGCGAGTTCGGCCACCTCGGCGCGTTCGGTCGCGCGCAGGTAGCGGCTCATCGCTTCGTCGTAGCCGAAGAGGGAGGTCGTAGCGCCGATCTCGGCGCCCATATTGCAGATCGTGCCCTTGCCGGTACACGACAGCGATTCGGCGCCCGGGCCGAAATACTCGACGATCGCGCCGGTACCGCCTTTTACCGTCAGGATGCCGGCGACTTTGAGGATGACGTCTTTCGACGACGTCCAGCCGCTCATCTGGCCCGTCAGCTTGACGCCGATGACCTTCGGCATCTTGAGTTCCCAGGGCATGCCGGCCATGACGTCGACCGCATCTGCGCCGCCCACGCCGATCGCGACCATGCCCAAACCGCCCGCATTGGGCGTGTGCGAGTCGGTGCCGATCATCATGCCGCCGGGGAAGGCGTAGTTCTCGAGCACGATCTGGTGGATAATACCGGCGCCCGGCTTCCAGAAGCCGATGCCGTATTTGTTGGATACCGAAGAGAGGAAGTCGTACACTTCGGAGTTGACGTTCAGGGCGGTGTTCAGGTCTTTTTCGGCGCCCACCTCGGCTTGGATCAGGTGATCGCAGTGTACGGTGGTCGGCACGGCGGTCGTGTCGCGGCCGGCCATCATGAACTGCAACAGGGCCATCTGGGCAGTGGCGTCTTGCATAGCCACCCGGTCAGGGGCGAAAAAAACGTAATCTTTGCCGCGCTTGTATGCCTGCAGAGGTGATTCCGGGTGAAGGTGTGCGTAGAGGATCTTTTCGGTCAGCGTCAGCGGACGGCCAAGGAGCTTCTTGATCTCGCTGATCTTGCCGGGCAGGGACTCGTAATGAGTCTTGATCATTTGAATATCGAAAGGCATAATGCGGCAGGATTTAAGAGTTTAGCAAATACCCCGAATTTGGGGCAGCAAAAGTACGATTTTTGAAGAGATTTCTTAAGAGCATTCACCAATAACAATACCCGGCAGTGGCAAAATGTTCTGCCGTATTCCAACGGCAGCCCACCTTTTTCACCAAGGGGGGAACAAAGTGCTCGATTTTGCGAAAATTCGCTGGAAAGTAGTAATTTGGAAGCCAATGAGTAGCAAGACAGCGAACGAACGGATCATCTTCGGCTTGAAGGTCCGGCAGCGCCGGCAGCAGATGGGCCTGTCCTTTTCCGATCTGTCGGAGGCCTCGGGCCTGTCGGTCTCCTACTTGAACGAGATCGAAAAAGGCAAGAAATTCCCGAAGTTGGAGAAGATCGGTGCTTTGGCGGAGGCCCTGCGGGTACCGGTTCAGGAACTGATGTCGACCGAGCTGGCCGACGGCCTCGCGCCGGTAGGCGATCTGCTGCAATCCAACTTTCTGCGGGAATTGCCCCTCGATCTGTTCGGGATCGAACTGAGCAAGGTGGTGGAGATCATCGCAACGGCTCCGAAGCGGGTCGGCGCCTTCATTTCGACCCTGGTCGAGCTTTCCAGAAATTATGCCTTGCAGGAAGAGAACTTCTACTTCGGCGCCCTGCGTTCGTACCTCGAGATGCACCACAACTATTTCGAAGAGATCGAGGAAGACGTCGTTCGCTTCACCGATCAGCATCCATTGCGGGCGACAGAGGGCCCACCGGCCGATCAACTGGCACGACTGCTGCGGGAGGAATACCGGTATGAGATCGTGGAAAATGGCCTCGATGCCTATCCCGAATTGCAGGACCTGCGGTCGGTCTTCCTGCCCCAAGGCCGCCGTTTGTTGCTCAACAGCCGGCTGACCGGCATGCAAAAGGCCTTTCAGTTCGGCAAGGAACTCGGGTTTCAGTTCCTGCGGCTGGAGCAACGGGCCAACACGAGTTCGCTACTGAAGGTGCAATCCTTCGAAGAGGCGCTCAACCACTTCAAGGCGGGCTATTTTTCTGCGGCCCTCTTGTTGCCGGCCGAAGCCTTTCGCGCCGACCTGCAGCGCTTCCTGCAGCAATCTCATTGGAACGAGCGCCTGTTGCTCGATTGGCTCGAGCGCTATCAGGCCTCGCCGGAGATGCTGTTCCAGCGCATGACCAACCTTTTGCCGCACTACTTCGGACTTAAGCAGTTGTTCTTTCTGCGCTTCCTGCACGAGCCGCAGCGTGATTCTTTCCGCGTCGATAAGGAACTCCACCTGAGCCGGCGTCACCATCCGCACAGCAATGGCCTCTACGAACACTACTGCCGGCGTTGGTCGTCGCTTTCGCTCTTGCACGAACTGGATCGCCGCCAGCGCCTCGGTGAAGAGGTCGGCGCCCTCGTCGCCTGCCAGCGCGCGGCCTACTACGGCACTCACGACGAATACCTGCTCTTTACCCTGGCCCGCCCGGCCTACCCCGACCCCACCCACAACGTAAGCGTGACCCTCGGGCTGCTGATCGACGACGATCTTAGGAAACAGCTTCGGTTCCTCTCCGACCCGGCCATCCCGCGCCTGGAAGTGAACGTCACCTGCGAACGTTGCCCGATCGAACATTGCACCGTCCGCGCGGCCGAACCGGTCGTCGTCCGGGCAAAGGAAAAACGCCGCGAAGTGCAACGAACGCTCGAAGGGCTGGGAGCGTAGGGGGAGGGGGTCCAAGGATCCCTGGATCCAGGGATCCTTGGACCTGTCGCGACCTTCTTATCCTATGTTAATGACTTTCCCCTCCCTACGGCCACATCTTTGCATCAACCCGGGAACTTCCGGGTCGATCAAAAAAGACAACGCATGAAAACGACGGGCAATAAGATCCTCATCACGGGCGGGAGTTCGGGCATCGGACTGGCATTGGCCAAGAAATTTCTGGAGGCGGGCAATCAGGTCATTACGGCCGACCGAAATCCGGAAAAACAAGCTGCCGCGCTGGCCGCCGTGCCGGGTTTGCAGGGGATCCTTTGCGATCTTTCCAAACAGGAGGACATCGACCGGCTGGTCCTGCAGATCGAGCAGCAGCATCCCGACCTCAACGTGTTGATCAACAATGCGGGGGTGCAGTTCAACTACGATCTGA
>JAGQXA010000861.1 GCA_020436865.1 Saprospiraceae bacterium
TGACGATCCGCTCGGTCTTTTACCCCTTGCTCGGCGACCGGATCCACGGAACCTTCGGCGACGTGATCGATGTGGTGGCCGTGGTGGCCACCTTATTCGGCCTTGCCACTTCGCTCGGCTTCGGGGTGCAGCAAGTATCCTCCGGGCTCCACCATCTTTTCAACTGGCCCGACACCCGCTGGATGCAGGTCTTCCTGATCACCGTGATCACGCTGGCGGCCACCACATCGGTGGTGCTGGGGCTCGACAAAGGCGTGCGCGTGCTGAGCATCGTGAATATGCGATTGGGACTCCTTTTCCTGATCGCCATGCTCGTGCTGGGAGAAACGGTCTACTTGATGGACACCTTCATCCAAACGACCGGCGCCTACTTTCAATCCATTCTGGAAGTCGGCAGCTGGACGGAGGCCTTCGACTTCCGGGAGGGAGGGGGTCGAGGTGTGTGGCAGAACAGCTGGACGCTCGTGTATTGGGCCTGGTGGATCTCCTGGTCGCCCTTCGTCGGTATCTTCATCGCCCGCATTTCCAAGGGCCGGACGATCAAGGAGTTCGTCCTGGGCGTGCTGCTGGTGCCGACCCTGCTCACCTTCCTCTGGTTTTCCGTGTTCGGCGGCTCGGCCCTGTACCTCGAACTGAACGGCATCGGCCATATCGCCCAGGCAGTCAACGAGAATATTTCCACGGCCCTGTTCGTCATGCTGGAACAATACCCCTTGTCTTTCCTGACCTCTATACTCGGGATCATCCTGGTAACCAGCTTCTTCGTGACCTCTTCCGATTCCGGTTCGTTGGTGATCGACAGCATTACCTCCGGCGGCAAATTGGATGCCCCGGTCGGCCAGCGGATCTTCTGGGCACTGGCGGAAGGCGCCGTAGCGGCCACCCTCCTTATCGGCGGCGGCCTGCAGGCCTTGCAGACGGCAGCCCTAAGCACGGGTTTGCCCTTTACCGTCATTCTCCTGATCATGTGCTATAGCCTGTACCTCGGCCTGAAGGAAGAGTACGAGGAAATGCAGGAGGAAAAACGATCGAAAGAGCGCAGGTCCTACCAGGAGATCATCGCCCGACTCATCGACAAAAGAAAGGAAAAAGCCAACTGATATGCGTCCGCTTAAGACCATCCTGGTGTGCCTCGACCTGACGGAAATGGACGATTTCCTGATCCGGCACGCCCTCCACCTCTGCGAGCAGGTCGAAGACATCGAAAAGATCTACTTCGCCCACAATATCCGCTTCGAAGATGCCGACGATGCCCAGGACCTGTTGGATCAGCTCGACAAGCCCCTTCGGGCCATCGTAGAAGATACCCTCGACGAAGCCATCCAGACCCATTTCGCCACGGTGGTCGATCCCCCCGCCTACGAGATCCTGGTACGGGAGGAGAGCTCCAGTCCGGCCGCCCTCGCGGAATTAGCCGATTCGCACCAGGCCGGGCTGGTAGTGGTCGGAAAAAAGATCGCCTTCAAAGGTTCCGGCATGGCGGTGGTCAAATTACTGAGGATCCTTCCGGCCCACACCAGCCTCCTGCTGGTACCGGAAACCAGCCGGCCACAGATCAGAAACATCCTGGCGCCGGTCGACTTTTCCAAAGCTTCGAAGGTGGCGACGGAAATGGCGGCCTATCTGCGCAGACAGACCGGCGCAGAACTCCATTGCCAGCACGTCTTCAGCATCCCCTCTTTCTACTTCCCCTCGATCATGGTGAACGACCTGGAGCCCAGTATGCGCCAGGAAGCCCAAAAACGCTGGCGTGAATTTGCCAAAGGACTGCATCAGGTCGGCGCGATCGACCTCGATTGCACCTTTTCCTTCAATTCCGACACCTCCATCTCACAGACCATCACCGACCATGCCAACATGACCCACCAAGACCTGATCGTGGTCGGTTCGAAAGGCCGCGGAGGCCTGGCAGCTTTTGTGATCGGTAGCGTCGCGCTGCAGTTGGTGCAGGCCGAGTTGCCGATCCCGTTGCTGGTGGTGTGATTGGTTAATTGGGGGATTGGTTAATTGGGGGATTGGGGGGATTTCGAATGGCCTTCTTGTATTTCCCATCGACATTTAATCGTATTTTTACGATAAATTTTTTCCCAAAAACTTGCCTTCTATTTTTCTTCATCGTACTTTTACGATCGAATTAACAAAACGCAGTATGCCTACTTCCAAAAAAGAGATATTCGGAACGGAAGAA
>JAGQXA010000862.1 GCA_020436865.1 Saprospiraceae bacterium
AATTGTACCGGCCTGGGCGCCAGAGCGCTCTGCCATGACGAGGAATTGTACCCGGTACGCGGGCAGTTGGTCAAGCTGATGCGCCGGGAAGGACTTCCCTTCCTGGTCGACGAGCGAGACCTTTCAGTCCCTACCTACGTCTTTTCCCGTCAGGATGCCATCATCGCCGGAGGCACTGCCGAGCCTAACGAATGGTCGACCGAAACCGACCGGGGTACCATCGACGGCATTCTGGAGCGCGCCCGGCGCCTGGTACCGGCCCTGGCCGATCTGCCGGTGATCGGCACACTTGCCGGTTTGCGTCCGGCCCGCAGCACAGTGCGTTTGGAACGCGTACCTGGCACTCGCCTCATCCATCACTACGGACATGGCGGTAGCGGCTTTACTCTGGCCTGGGGTTGTGCAGAGGAGGTACTCCAACTGGTACGGGAAGCAGAAGTTTCTTAACTTGACCGCATGTTCCTCGACTTCTTCTATCTGCTGCGCGCCAATGGCCTGGGGAGTACCCTGCACGAGTACCTCACTCTGCTGGAAGCCCTGCGCACGGGGGTGATCGGCAGGCGGGTCGACGAATTCTACGCCTTGTGCCGCACGATCTTCATCAAGCAGGAAGGTCAGCTCGATCGCTTCGATCAACTCTTCGGCGCCTATTTTCAGGGCCTGCAGTTCCTGCCGGACGATTTTCTCGATACTGCCATTCCCCGCGACTGGCTCGAACAGGTATTTCGCCGCGAACTCAGCGAAGAAGAGCGCGCCGCCATCGAAAAGCTGGGCGGCCTCGACGGCCTGCTCGAACGGTTCAGGGAATTGCTGGAAGAACAACGCGAAGCCCACCGCGGTGGGAACAAATGGATCGGCGTAGGCGGCAGTTCGCCCTTCGGGCATAGCGGTCATCATCCGGAAGGCTTCCGGATGGGAGGAGAAGGCGGCGGCCGGGGCGCGATCAAGGTTTGGCAACGCCGCGACTTCCGCAACCTCGACGATTCGGTCGAGTTGCAAACCCGCCACATCAAGATGGTGCTCAAGCGACTACGGCTCCTCACCCGCGAAGGACGACCGGAAGAACTCGACCTCGACGCCACGATCCGGCAAACCTCGGAAAATGCAGGGGTGCTCGATATTGCGCTGCAACCTTCCCGAAAAAACCGCGTAAAAGTATTGTTATTAATGGACGTCGGCGGCTCGATGGACGAGCATATAGCCCTTTGTGAGCAATTTTTTTCGGCCGCCCGTTGGGAGTTCAAACATCTCGAATTCTTCTATTTTCACAACTGCGTCTACGAAAAACTCTGGCGGGACAACCGACGACGGCACCGCCAAACCACCCCCACGCTGGAATTGATCAGCACCTTTCCACGCGACTACAAACTAATATTCGTCGGCGACGCCGCCATGTCGCCCTACGAGATCTTCTACCGTGGAGGCAGCGTCGAACACTACAACGACGAGCCCGGCATTCACTGGCTCAACCGCTTGAAAGATCATTTCCCGCACCTGGCCTGGATCAATCCCCTGCCGGAGTACGAGTGGGACTACTACGAATCCACCGACATGCTGCGGCGCTTCACGGGCCACCGCATGTTCCCACTCACCCTCGATGGGCTGACGGCAGCCATGCGCTGTCTGCAGCACCCCCACCGCACCTACCGCCATCAGATATGGGACGAAGACGAAGCCTGGTAACGGAAAAGGGCAACTCGGTGGAGTTGCCCTTTCTGACCCTTGCGGGTCGTTTGACCTTTTAACTGAGCGCTTAGCTCGGCAGTTTTCCGTTCCCCAATCCCAGCCTCTGGTGTGTTCTCAGTTCCATTTGCCAGGATAATCGGAAAACCGCGGGTTTGTTGTTCTCTAAAGCCTAATTCCTTTTTGAGAGGCAAGGTCTGAAGCTAAAACGATAGCTCCCCCCAAAACGAAGGCTCCCGTGGCAATGTAAAGAATGAGCATGATTCAACTGTTTTGTGTTAGTGTTAGACAGATGATGTTAAATCCCTTTGTGTTTGTTCGGCTAATATGAAAAAATTTTCCGGCCTTTTACAATTTTTTGTAAGCCAAATTGCAAAAGGGCAAAAATAGTAATGTGCTTCCGTACTATTCACCGAACTTTTTCTATGGACATGGATGGGTCAGGCCGGTAATCCGGCTACGGCACAAGGTACGTAATTGTTTTGTTGGATAAAAGGGGAAAAGGGGTGAAAGGGATGAAAAGGGGGAAAGGGTTGCAAAAGTTACAGAGGTTACAGAGGTAGCAAAGGTCCACATCCAGCATCACTCCCCGATCACCTCCTCGTTCATCACCCGGGCCTGATGGTTGATCGACTCCTCGTGGATGGCCTTGAGCATGACGGCGACGAATTCTTCGCTCAGGCCTTTGACCTTGCCTTTGACGATCGCTTTCTCCAGGATCTCTCCCCAGCGTTCGGGTTGAAGGATGGAGATATTGTTGCGTTTCTTGTAGGCGCCGATCCGCTCGGCCAGTTGCATGCGCATGCACAGCAGGTTCATCAGTTCGTCGTCGATGTCGTCGATCTGATGGCGAAGGTGTTCGAGATTTTCCAGAAAGGCCTCGTCGTCGGTGGTAGGCTGGCGGAGCACCAGTTGCCCCAACAACTCGGCGAACTGATCGGGGGTAAGCTGCTGTTCGGCATCGCTCCAGGCTTCGTCGGGACGCGGGTGCACCTCGGTCATGACCCCATCGAAATTGAGGTCCATCGCCTTCTGCGCCACGGCCAGGAGCGTATCGCGACGGCCGCAGATGTGGCTATTATCGCAGATGATCTGAATATCGGGAAACTGTCGCTTCAACTCGATGGGGATCTGCCAGCGCGGCACGTTGCGGTAGGAGGTTTCTCCATAGTAGGAAAATCCGCGATGCACCACGGCGATCCGCTCGATTCCCGCCTTGTAGATGCGCTCGATGGCGCCCAGCCAGAGCTTCAGGTCGGGGTTGATGGGGTTCTTCACCAACACCGGAATGTCGACCCCTTTAAGAGCATCGGCCACCTCCTGCACGGAGAATGGATTGACCGTTGTGCGGGCCCCCAACCACAGCACGTCGATGCCATACTTCAAGGCTTCGAACACGTGCTGGGTATTAGCCACTTCGGTGGTCACCTTCAAGCCTACCTCCTCCTTGACCTTCTTCAACCAGCCCAGGCCCACCGTGCCCACCCCTTCGAAAGAATTGGGACGCGTGCGCGGCTTCCAGATGCCGGCACGGAACAGATCGATCTTCTGACCGGCCAGGCCCCGGGCCGTTTCCAGCACTTGCTCTTCGGTCTCTGCACTGCACGGGCCGGCAATAACAATGGGGCGTTCGGTTCGTTCGAAAACTGGGCGAATGGGCATTATGGTACAGTTTGCAAAGGTTACAGAAGTTACAAAGGTTACAGAGGTTTTTGGGATTCTGCTGTGTTTTGGGGCGCACCCCGGAGGACTGTTCGGATCCGGTTGGCTTTCTCTATTAACTCGCGGATGCCGTCGAAGTTGCTTTTGATGAGGTAACTTCTGAACAGCGCCAACGTGTTGATATGTTCGTCGAGCACGTCGAGTACAAAGTCGCGATTTTGCCGAAAAATGGGCACCCACATGTCGGGCGAGCTCTTGGCCAAACGAACGGTCGAGTCGAAGCCGCTGCTCGCCAGCTCGAAGATACGATCTTCGTCGGTTTCTTTGGCCAACACGGTCAACGCGAGGGCGAAGGAACTGATATGGGAAATATGCGACACGTAGGCCGTATGCAGGTCGTGCGCACGCCCGTCGAGGTACACGATCTGCATCGGGATCGAGCCGTAGAGGCGTTCTACCACCGATACGGCGTCGGCGTCGCTGGCCTCGACATCACACAAGACCGTGAATTTCCCGGTAAAAAGGTCCGCCACGGCCGCTTCGACACCCGAGTTCTCGCGACCGGCCATCGGGTGGGTGGCCACAAAACGCGCGCGGCGGGGGTGATCCTTGACGACGCGCAACAATTGCTCTTTGGTGGAACCCACATCCATCACCACCTGTTGTTCGACGCGGTCCAGCACCTTCGGCAACAATTCCAGCATGCCATCGACCGGCGTGGCCAGCACGACGAGATCGGCCGCTGCCACCGCTTCGTCGAGCGGCAAGGTCCGGTCGATCAGGCGGCGTCGAAGCGCCTTGTTCAGTGTTTCCGGCTGACGGTCGACGCCGATCACCTCGCCGGCGAAACCGTTCTCCCGCAGCGCGATCGCGAGCGAACCGCCGATATGTCCGATGCCGATCATGGCGACTACCATTGCGCTTGATTTTTACCCGGCTTAGCGACCGTGGTCGGCTGCGAACGGACGGTGAGTTGGAGTGCTTCGATCCGCCGCGCGGCTTCGCGGAGGGTTTCGTGATCGCTGCAGAGCGACAGCCGCACGTACCGCCTGCCGTTTTCCCCGAAGATCCCGCCCGGGGTCAGGAACACGGCGGCTTCCCGCAACAGGTGGTCGCTCAGTTCATAGCCGTCGGCCCAGGCCGCGGGCGCCTCGGCCCAAAGGAACATGCCGACCTGCTTTTCGCGCAGGCGGCAACCGATCTTGCGCAATAGGTCGACCGCCAGGTCGCGACGCTCGCGATAGACGGCATTTAGCGATCGATACCAGTCCGGCCCCAACTGCAGGGCCCTGGCGGCCGCGGCCTGTAGCGGTTGGAACATGCCGGAGTCCATATTGCTCTTGAAGCGCAGCACCGCCTGCAGGTAGTCGGCACGGCCGGCCAGACAGCCGAGTCGCCAGCCGGCCATGTTGTGCGACTTACTGAGCGAATTGAGTTCCAGGGCCACCTCTTTGGCGCCGGGCGTCGACAGCAGGCTCAAAGGGTGATCGTTGAGTACGAAACTGTAGGGGTTGTCGTTGACCAGCAGAATGCGGTGCCGGCGGGCGAAGGCCACCAACTGCCGGAACAGTTCGGGAGTAGCTGCGGCGCCGGTCGGCATGTGCGGATAGTTCAACCACATCATCTTCACGTTCGAGAGGTCGGTCGACTCCAGGCGTCCGAGGTCGGGCATCCAGTCGCCATTTTCCGTAAGGGGATAGAATCGCACGTCTGCCCCGGCCAGCCGGGCCGCCGCCGCGTAGGTCGGATAGCCCGGGTTGGGGATCAGTACGGCATCTCCCGGATCGAGAAAGGACATCGAGAGATGCAGGATGC
>JAGQXA010000171.1 GCA_020436865.1 Saprospiraceae bacterium
TAGTAGGTTTCGTAGTCCTCTTGCGTGATCTCGAAGCCGCGTTTTTCGAAGATGTGCAGCATGCCGCTGTTCCTGGCCAGCACGGTGGCGTAGATCTTGCGGATGCCCATATCCTGGGCGATCTCCAGGATGTAGTCGGTGAGCAGATTGCCGAGTCCTTGCCCTTGCCAGGGGTCGGCTACCACGATGGCGTATTCCGCATTTTGGCCCCAGGCGTCGGCGATGATGCGCACCACGGCCACCATCTTGCGTTCGCCGGCTTCTTCGACCTCGGCAATAATGGCCATTTCCCGGGCGTAGTCGATGTGAGTGAAGCGCGTCAGCAGGTCGTGGGTCACGTGTGGCACGAAGCCGAAAAAGCGGAAGTAAAGCGATTGCTGGGAAAGGTACTTGAACATCCGGGCCTCCAGCGGTTCGTCTTCGGGTCGGATCGGGCGAAGGATCGCGACCTGACCGCTCTTGAGTACGGTCGTCTTGGTGTACTTTTCCGGATAGGGAGAGATGACCAGGTGCTGATAGGGCTGGCCTTCCGGTACGGCTTCGGGTTTTTCCAGCACGATGTGGGCATCGAGCGCCAGTCCGCCATGCTGGTCCATGACATAGGGGTTGATGTCGATCTCGCGGATCTGCGGGAAGTCCATCACCAGATAGGCGAATTTGCACAGGAGCGTTTCGAGGAAATCGAGATCGACCCCCGGCATTCCACGAAAGCCTTTTAGCAGCGGATAGATGCGGGTGCCTTCGATGATGCGCCGGGCCAGTACGCGGTTCAGAGGCGGCAGCCCCAGACGGGTATCGCGGTACACTTCGACGGCCACGCCGCCTTTGCCGAAGGCGATCACGGGGCCGAAGACCGGATCTTTCTTGGCGCCGATAAGCAGTTCGAACTCCTTCTTCACCATTTTCTCTACCAGTACTCCTCTCACCTCCGCTTCCGGAGCGTGGGTACGCACGCCTTCCATGATCTCGGAGAATGCCTTGCGCACCTCCTCGGCCGAATTCAGGTTGAGCTTCACGCCGCCGACCTCGGTCTTGTGACCGATATTGGAAGAGGCGATCTTGAGCACGACGGGAAAGCCGATCTCGTTGGCAAAATCGACCGCTTGCTGCACCTTCGGCACGACGCGATAGGCGCCCACGGCGATCCCGTAGCTCCGCATGAGTTCCTTGGCCTCGTTTTCCATGAGCTGCGTGCGTCCTTGCCTCAGGGCGTGGTCGATGATCACCTGAGCCACTTCTGGTTTCAGTCCGAGGTCTTGCGGAATGGAGGGGGCTGTTTGGTACAGCATTTCCAGGTTGCGGGAGTAGTGGTACATTTTCAGGAAGACGTCGACCGCGCTTTCCGGATAGCGATAGTTCGGGATCTGGCCGGCTTCGAGGAGCTCGCGGCCTTCCTGTACGTCGCTTTCACCCATCCACGAAGCCAGGATGGGTTTGGCCGAGTCGCCGGCAACGGCCACGACTTCGCGGGCTACCGCACCGGGGTCGGTCACTGCCTGGGTGGTCAGGATGGTCAGTACGCCGTCGACGCCGGGATCGCGCAAGCAGGCTTGCAGGGCATCGCGATATAGTTCGGCGGAGGCGTCGCCGAGCACATCGACCGGATTTCGGTGGCTCCAGGCGGCGGGCAGGATCTCGTTCAGGCGGGCGTAGGTCTCTTCCGAGAGTTCGGCCAGCCGCCCTCCGTTCTGTACCAGATAGTCGGTGGCCAGCACGCCCGGTCCGCCGGCATTGGTCACGATCGCCAGCCGGTTGCCGGCCGGCCGTGGCTGCATCGCCAGCGACTGGGCGCAGTTGAACAACTGGGCGATCGTGTCGACCCGGATGATGCCCGCCCGTTGAAAGGCGGTTTCATACACGGCGTCGTTGCCGGCCAGTGAACCGGTATGTGAAAGGGTGGCTTGGCCACCTTCCGCGCTGCGGCCGGCCTTAAGTACGATGATGGGCTTCGAGCGGGCGAAGGCCCTGGCGGCGCTCATGAAATGACGGGCCTCGCTCAGGCTTTCCATGTAGATCAGGATACAGGAAGTGCGCGGGTCGGTGCCGAAGTAGTCGATCAGGTCGGCGAAACTCACGTCGAGCATAGAGCCGATCGACACAAAGAAGCTGAAGCCCACGCTCTGGTCGACCGACCAGTCGAGGATAGAGGTGCACAAAGCGCCGCTTTGCGAGATGAAGGCGATGTTGCCGGGCAGGGCCATCTTGGTGGCGAAGCTGGCATTGATGCCGAGGTGCGGATTGATGAAACCCAGGCAGTTCGGCCCTACGATCCGCATGCCGTAGGCGCGGGCCGTTTGCAGGATCTGTTCGTACATTGCCTGCCCCTCGGCGCCTGCTTCCTTGAAGCCGGCCGAAATGATGACAAGCCCGCCGACGCCAGCTTCGCCGCATTCTTCGACCACGCCGGGCACGGTGGCGGCGGGCGTGCAGATCACGGCCAGGTCGACCTGCTCGGGGACCTTGCCGATCGATGGATAGGCGCGTTGGCCTTGGATCTGGCGATGGTTTAGGTTGACGGGGTAAACGGTACCGGAAAAACCCGATTGCAGCAGGTTGTGGAAGACCGCGAATCCGACCGAGCCCTCCTTGCTGGAGGCGCCGATGACGGCGATCCGTTCGGGTTGAAATATCTTATCGAGTTGTTGACGCATGTTGGGTAGACGATTGGTTCTGCCCCAATACTCGCCAACATTCGGGAGAAATGCCAGTTCTCACCGGCATTTTTACCCCTTGACTTTGAGGCCCTGATCAGATATTCCAGTGATGGCGAAGCGCGCCCATCGCCGCATGGGCGTTGATTTCGTAGGTTTCCCACACCCTCAGTCCGGAGGTCATCGGTTCTTCGTAATACGGCATGGGTTGACTATTTATGCCGGCGATGAAGTTAAAGGTACACTTGGGTAATTCCTCGACATTATAGCCGCCTTCCAGGGTGGCAAACACTTGCTCGAACTCGTCGCGCAACAGCTGGCCGATGCGGTAAAAGGTGTTGGCGGTGACGTTCAGTTCGAGCAGCAGGTCGTAGCGGTGGGCGTCGAAGCCGGCCGATACGGCTACGATATCCGGCTGGAATTGGCGCGCGATCGGCAGGAACTGTTGGATGCCATCCCAGAAGATGTCGTCGGCGCTACCCGGGGGCAGCGGCACATTCACCGTGAAACCTCTTCCCGATCCCTCGCCGATCTCGTTGGTGAAGCCATGCCCGGGGAAGGCCGGATATTGGTGCAGCGACCAGTACAGCACCTGGTCCGTCCGGTAGAAAATGTGCGAGGTGCCGTCGCCCAGATGCCCGTCAAAGTCGAAAATGAGCACGCGCTTGCCTTGCTCCACATAGTACTGTGCGGCAATGGCCACGTTGTTGAACAAGCAGAAACCGCTGGCCCGGTCGGGATAGGCGTGATGTCCCGGCGGA
>JAGQXA010000172.1 GCA_020436865.1 Saprospiraceae bacterium
AACCTGACGGTGCGCGACCTGCTCTGTCACCGGTCGGGCTTGCCGCGGCACGATGTAGCCTGGTACGGCTCCGGATCGACGCGGGAGGAACTGATCGCCAAGATGGCCTATCTGGAGCCCAACGCCCAACTGCGAGAAACCTGGCAGTATCAGAACTTCATGTTTATGGCGGCCGGTTATCTGATCGAACAGGTGACAGGGCAGTCGTGGGAAGCCTATACCCAGAAGCATCTTTTCGACCCCCTGCAAATGCCGAACAGCAACTTTTCAGTGATCGACCTGCAGAAGACGGCCAACCGCGCCTGGCCGTACCAGGAAGAGGAGGGAGAAGTGAAGGTGATGGAATACCGCAATATCGACGCGATCGGCCCGGCCGGTTCGATCAACTCCAATGCCATCGACATGGCCAACTGGCTGATCCTGCAGCTCAACGAAGGGCGGTTCCAGGGAAAACAAGTGATCTCCGGCACTTCCCTGCACGAAACCCACAAGCCGCAGATGGTCATGCCCGGCGACATGACCACCGACGAGATCTTCTACTCGAGCTACGGCCTGGGCTGGATGATCACTTCCTATCGCGGCCATCTGCGCGTCGAACACGGCGGCAATATCGACGGCTTCTCGGCCAGCGTGTGCGTGATGCCCCGCGACGGGATCGGCGTAGTGGTGCTGACCAACATGAACGGCACCGCCCTGACTGGCGTGATCCGCAACTACATCGTTGACAAAATGCTGGACCTGGAAGTCCACGACTGGAACACCGAGCTGCTCGAACAGCGCAACAAGGCCCGGGAAGCCTCCCTGCTGGCTACGGAGGAAGAAGAAGATCTCGCCCGGGTGAACGGCACTGCCCCCTCGCACGCGCCGGCCGATTATGTAGGGCTCTACCGCCATCCCGGCTATGGACAGATCGAAGTCCGGCAAAAGGACGACGGCAGCCTCGAGATCGGCCTGAACGAGCTCGGGTTTTCCGACCTGGTCCACTACCACTACGATGTGTTCAAGGTCGAATCTGCATTTGGCCAACTGAAGTTCCAGTTCGCTTACGACCTGCGCGGAAAAATATCCCAGCTTTCGTCGCGTCTGGAGCCTAGCCTCGACGCCCCGATCGTTTTCGAAAAACTGGCGCCCGAACTGGCGCTGTCCATCGAAGCGCTCAAGATCTACGAGGGCGACTACGAGGTCATGGGCGTGACCGCGGAGGTGCGCCTCCACGACGACGTACTCGAACTTACCGTACCGGGCCAGCCTACCTACACCCTGGTGGCCACTAAAGAGCACGAGTTCGACTTGAAGGATATCGAAGGTTATAGTGTGGTATTCGGCCTGGAAGACGGCGCGGTTACGTCTATGTCCTTCATTCAGCCGAACGGCACATTCAAGGCGACTAAGAAGTAGAAAGAGGAAAGTAGAAAGATAAGAGAAGTTCGGCCGGAACGCTGCGCGCGGTTCGACTGATGTCGTTTGTCTTGATCATCCTCGATCAGATCAAGGGGGTCCGGCTGTTGGTCAGCGGTTCCTCTTCGTTCGAGCTCGCCAACGAGATCAATGAGCCCCTCACCGGCCGAAAATGGGAGTATACGCTGCTGCCTTTCTCAACGGGAGAATTGGTTGCTCATCACGGCGCTCTCGCTTCCGACCGCTATCTTCTTATCCGCCGGGCTTTCGGCCGAATAAAAAGCGTGCGCTCGGAGGCCACGTAGACGGCGTCGGGGTTCATGAAGTCCACCGATTCCCATTGAGTGGCGATGAAGTAGGGGGGTATGCCTTTCCTTCTCACCTTGCCTTGCAGGAAATGTCCCGCCGGATAATCCTCCAGGAAGAACACGTTGGCCTTTGAACTGGGAATAAACCCAAGGAAAAGACGGAAGTGATAAGCCAGGAGGGCGACCGTCTGACC
>JAGQXA010000863.1 GCA_020436865.1 Saprospiraceae bacterium
TATATACTTTTGACCTAGCGCGCAAGGGGCAGCGAAATTTTTCCGAAAATTCCCGGCAGGATCTCAGAGTTGGAGGTGAAGGTGGTCGTCGTGTCTGACCGACCAGCAGCCCTGGTAGCGGACGCGCGGGTCGGTCAGGCCCAATCGCTGTTTGAGGTGGGGTTCGATGAAGAGTTTGCCCAGTTGCCGGTTTTTCAGCAGGGCGTCGATCAGTTGGCGGGTGCCCTTTTCCGAAAAATGCAGATCGCGATTGATGCGGCCCAGCGTCAGGTAGCGGGCGGAGCCGTACCAGCGGTGGCCCTGCTCGCGGCAAGTAGCCGGCTGATCGGGTTCGCCCTGTTCCGGACCGGTGAAAATGCCGTATCCGCTGACCGACTTCCGGCGGTCGGTGATCTGGCCGGCTTCGGTTTCGTAGACGAAGCTGAGGTCGATCTTGCGGCCGTCGTGATGGCTCAGGTGCGGCGCCAGCGGAAAGCGGTCGAGGAAGGGAAAATTGGCGTCGAGATAGCGAATGGCAATGGGCGTTCCTTCCAGGGCGTTCGCGGTTTGGGCTAAAAGCCGGTTCAGTTCCGGCCTGACGTAGTTGCGGTTCAGCAAGACGGTCAGGTAAGTAGCCGGACGTATACTCGCCGTATGCTCGACCTTTTCGCGGCCAAAGACCGGCGCGAGCAGGGGGACGAACAGGAAGGTCGAAAGCAGGTACAGGGTCGCGAACGTGAGGAACAACTTGACAGGAAAGCGAGTTTTCCAGGTGCGATTCAGGAGTAGGCTAATCAGGTATACCAGCCCGCCGATCTGGGTCAGTACGGTCAGCAGGGCGAAGAGAAGGAGTATCCCGATAGCTCTAATCATTCTTTTTGTGGCAATTATCGCTGTTTCTGTGCAGTTGTTGCCCATTCAATACGGATCTTCCGCATTTTTATGAGATAGGGGATCAGGGGAATCAGTTCCAGGCGGATGCCGATAGCGGGCGTTTCTTGCAAGAAGGGCATGACGAACATGTCGAAAAGGCAAATGACGATCCCCACCATGGCGTCGGCGATGGCCAATCTGACGCCCCAGTCCTTTTCCGTCCACAGGCCGAAGGACACCATTCCCTTTACGGCAAACAGTCCGAACAGGATCAGGCCGGACAGCGACAAGGGGAAGGTCGTTTCCAGGCCATACAGGGCCATGTCGAATTGCCATCCCAGCAGGCCGAATACGAGGCCAATGGGAAGGATGCCGCCAAAAAAGAAGAAGAGCCAGATAAACACTTTGATCCAGAGTGGCAGAAGGCCTCTACGGGTCTGAGTGGTTTGGATGGTGTCCTGATCGAGAATTTCCTGGGTTAGGTCGTTCATGTCATTCTAGTTAAGGTGCTGATGGAATTGCCGGTCGTTCGGAGGCAACCGGTACAGCTGTAATAGCATGACGAAGGAAAAGGTAATACCCAGGCCTGGAAATACTGTACTTCGCTACCGCGGGTGTGTTAGTCCTCGGACCCGATCCTCCAGGGAGGATACAAGCGGTTTTTCCCGGCGTAGAACAAGACCAATTGGTTCCCGTCGGGGTCCTTTAGGCGGGCCTCCCGCCAGAGCCAACTCTTGTCGTCGGGGGCTTCGTCGAATTCCACCCCTTCGGCCCGAAGCCTGGCGACGCGCTCATCCAGGTCTTCGCATTCGAAGTAAACCTGAACCCCGGGGCCGTTCGGCAGCTCTTCGACCAGGTGAATCGAAAACGTGGCGTTGCCCGAGGGGCACTCGAATCGCGCATAGCGCGGCAGGGCATCGACGATCAGCCGCAGGCCTAACTTTTGGTAGAATGGGACGGCCGTAGCGAGGTCCAGAGAAGGTACGGTGACTTGGTTGAGGTTCATGGGCGACTTGTTTTGAGGACCTTGGCGACCTCTCGCACTTGGCCGTCTGCAGATCGTACGACGACCAGATATATTCCTTCGGGGAGGTTTTCTGCAGAGATCGTCAGCGATTGTGTAAATTCTTGCCGGCTGTAGATCTGTCGCCCGAGCAGATCATATATGGCCACCTGCCACAGATCGGTTTCCTCCAATTCGATGGAGAGTACCTCCGCAAAGGGGTTTGGGAACAACCGGGCCGGAGTTCGCCGCCTTTCCCCAACATCGACCGTTTCACAATCTTTGACTCCCGAGATATTGCCCGAGTAATCGAGCGAGAGGTCTTTTCCGGAAAAGCAGACTAGGCTCCAGCAATGCTCGTGGCAGTAGCAAAGCGGCATGAACAGCCAATGGATATCTCCAATACCCTCGATCCATTCAAAAAAATGGGATTCAAAAGTGATCCGTCGCCGGAAGTGCCCACCGATCTCTATGGTGTCGACATGGACTTTATAGAAATAGCTGGGGAGCGGAGTTGAAAACTGGATGCTATCGCCCTCTTCCAAGCCGAAGTCGTAAAGCAGTAGTTCCTCTTCATAGTTCTGATCGAAGCAGTAGTGATAGTTAGGGATTTGCTGACCTAGGTAATAGACCCTTTTCAGACTGTCTTCCCGAAGGCCGCCCAGGTAATTGAATACGGGATCACTGTGCCGGCGATGCAGCAGTTTCTTATAATTCGTATTGGCGATTGTCGTGTCGCCCGAGATCTCAAAGAGATTGATGGCATAATGGACACATTCACTGGTGCCTTCTGCTGAACAAAACCAAACGCTCCATTTCTTGCCCTCTTCCACTAAGGGCACATAGGTTTGTGCGGCGCCGGTTTGGTAAGTGCAAAGGGTCAGGATAACGAGGGTGAAATGTGCGAGTTTCATCAGATGCGTTATTTGGGGACAGGTAGGGAACTCTTAGATGAAAAGCATCAGTCTTACAGAGTGAACTTCACCGGAAAGTTATACAAAACCCTCACAGCTTCCCCATCCCGGTATCCGGGCATCCAAGGTGACATGGACCTAATCACATCCAGGGCGGCTTGTCCGCAACCATCGGGAACATTGCGAACGATGACGGGATTGGTGATGCTGCCGTCGATTTCGACCACGAAGGAGATGACGACCGTTCCGGTCGTTTTGTTGGCGATCGCTTCGGCCGGGTAATTGATGTTTTTGTTTACGTAACTCAGCATGGCTTCGGCGGCGCAGCGTTGGCGTTGTTCTTCGTTCTTCAACTTTTCGCAATCTTCAGAGTAGAAACGCGGCATCGGCTTGGCCACCTTGTAAACGGGCTCCGCATTGGCGGAGACTTCGCCTTTCAATCCGAACTCGATCCGCAACACCTGGATAACGCAGACGAAGTCGCCGCCATCGATCGCAGGAGAAAACGGCGGCAAGCCTTTGACCAGATCGAGCGCCGCCTGGGCGATCTCTTCCTCCACCTCGGAGAGTACCGAGGGGCGATGCAGGATTCCCTGCCGGTCTACCAGCACCGACACCTCCACGAAGCCATTGAAACTGGAATTTTCAGGCTTTTGCAGATGCCGGAGCGTGTAATCCCGAAAGGCGGTAGACGGATCCACTCCCGGGGCAGAGGGGAAGGTCGGCATTCTTGCAGCCACGGCAAGCGCCTGGTCGCAATCGGTCTGGGCGTAGAAAGAGAAAGGGAGGGCGAACAGGACGAGGAGGGGGAGCAGTTTCTTTTTCATTTGGTCATGCATTTTCTTCGGTCAGGCTTGAGAATTTATTTTCGATTTTCCGAAGATAGCGCTTTTGTAGAACGGCGCCCATTTTTTCTATCTAATTTCGCACGGTCACTCCTCCTGCCCGACTACGATGATCACATTGCCCGTCTTCTGCCCGGAAGCCACATAGCGGTAGGCCTCGGCGATCTCTTCCAGCCGATACCTCCGGTCGATGACGGGGCGAAAGGCGCCGCTCTCCAACAGTTCGCGGATGAAGCGCAGGCTGCGGGGGATGTCGACCGGTAGCGGAAAGGCCACTTTCTTCTTGCCGAACCAGGGCGTGAGCAGAGCGAGAAAGGGGTTCTGAGCTCCCGGCCCAAGCTCGGAGGAAATGTACACGCCGCCCGGTAGGAGCAGCCTCCTGCACTTGCCGAAGGTGCTTTTGCCGACGGCGTCGAACACGAAGTGATACTGCTGATCGTCCTGGGTGAAGTCCTCCTTTTCGTAGTCGATCACCCGGTCGGCGCCCAGCGATCGGATCAGCTCGATATTCTTCGTGTTGCACACGGCGGTGACTTCCACGCCGAGGTGCTTCAGGAACTGCAGGGCCGCCGAGCCGATCGCGCCGGTGGCGCCGTTGACCAGTACCCGCTGCCCGCTTTGCAGAGGCACCTTATTGATGAAATTGAAGGCGTAGTGAGCGCCTTCGACGCTGGCGGCGGCCTGCTCGAAATCGATGTTCTCCGGTATGGTCCGTACTTTTTCCGCGGCGATGGTCAGGTATTCGGCATGCGAACTCAGCACGTTGTCTTCGAAGCTGAAGACGCGCTCGCCTACCTGCAAGTGTTCGACCCCTTTGCCGAGCGCAACGACCTCTCCGGCGAAGTCGGTTCCCGGGATCGGACGTTTGGGTTTGGTCAGCCCCGTGAAAAAGCGAACGATGAAGGGCTTGCCCCACAGTATCCCGCAATCCGTGCGGTTGACGGTCGTGGCGTGTACCTTGACCAAGACCTCCCCGGCTTTCGGAACGGGGCGGTCGACTTCGCGCAGCTGCAAGATTTCAGGAGGGCCGTACTGTTCGGCGATAATGGCTTTCATGTGATTGGATTGGTGCGGCAGGAGAGACCATAGGGATGCCCCTAATTAAACCATCGATCGACGCCCATGCCGTTCTTTTCGATGACCGGCCCGATCTATTCGACGGGGGGCTGGCGGATTATCCGGAGTCGCGGGAACGATCAGCGCCAGCCCCAGGAAGTAGTCGTCCATCCAGCGAGACCAGTGCCCCCATTCCCCGAATCGGCGGATGGTCTCGCCGGTCATCAAAGCAATGGCGAAGAAGATGGCCAGCCAGGCGTTAAGGGTGTATGGGGCCTTGTTCTTCACTCCGGATCCCTTACGATGATCACTACGTTCCCTTTCTTGCGTCCGTTCTCGGCATAGCCGTGGGCAGCAGCGGTATCATCCAACGGATAGCGCCGGTCGATCACTACCTTTATCTCGCCCCTGGCGACCAAATTTGCGAGGAATTCCAGGTTTTCGGAGCGCGCTCTGGCCAAACCCTTGTTGACCGTCAGGTAAGTGGCGCCGGGGGCCAGGATCTTCCGGCAGGCGGCCTTCGAAGTTTTTCCCACGGCATCGAAAATACAATCGTAGCGGATTCCGGTTGCGGCAAAATCCTCCTTGGTGTAGTCGATCACGGCGTCGGCGCCGATCGACCTGACCAATTCCAGATTCGCGCTGCTACAAACGCCCGTGACCTCTGCGCCGTAGTACTTGGCCAGTTGCACGGCATAGGTGCCCACGCAGCCGGAAGCTCCGTATATCAGCACTTTCTGTCCGGCAGGGCCCTCCGGAAGCCGGCCTTTGTCCCGGAGGTAGTACAGGGCGGTATTTCCTCCAAAAGGGATGGCAGCAGCTTCCTCGAAGGAAATGTTGCCGGGCTTGCGCGTCAGAGATCCCTTCTCTGGCAGACAGAGGTATTCGGCATAGGCGCCCATGCGGAGGCCGGTACCGCCAAAGACTTCATCGCCTTCTCTGAAGTTGCGCACTTCTTGTCCGACGCCTTCAACCACGCCAGCCAACTCGACGCCCAGGATCTTTCTCCTCGGTCGCCACAGACCGTTGATGAAGCGGATGAGGAACGGATCGGCTCTTCTCATTCTGAGATCGCCGGTGGTGACGGTGGTCGCGTAGACCCTAATGAGCACTTCATGGTCTTTAGGCGTCGGTTTCTCCA
>JAGQXA010000864.1 GCA_020436865.1 Saprospiraceae bacterium
AGCCCCGGTTCGATGTCGACGATCGCGCCATCCACCCGAACCTTGGCATAACCTTGTTTGCGCATCTGCTCGAACAACTCGCGGTAATGCCCCTTGCGGCCGCGGATCAGAGGAGCAAGCAAGATGACCTTACGGTTAAGGTACTGCTCCAGAATGCGATCGAGCATCTGTTCTTCGGAATAGCGGATCATCTTCTTCCCGGAACTGTACGAATAGGCTTCGCCGACCCGGGCAAAGAGTAGGCGCAGGAAGTCGTACACTTCCGTGATCGTGCCCACCGTGGAGCGCGGATTGCGGCCCGTCGTTTTTTGTTCGATGGAAATGACCGGGCTCAGGCCGGTGATCATTTCGACATCGGGTCGTTCCATTTCCCCGATAAACTGCCGGGCGTAGGCGGTGAACGTCTCCATGTACCGGCGTTGACCTTCGGCATAAATGGTGTCGAAGGCCAGCGAAGACTTGCCGCTGCCACTGATCCCGGTGATCACGACGAACTGATTGCGCGGAATGCGCACGTCGATATCTTTGAGGTTGTGCACGCGGGCGCCTCTGACCTCGATGAAGTCGTTCCCGGGCAACTCCCACCCCTCCAAAGCGCCGTTTTGCTTATCCTTCGTCATGCTAGTCGGTTGAAAAAATGCCCGTTCGCAACGAGCAAACAGCAAAGTTAGGGAATCTCGCTATGCCTTCCCAAGTTAATTTTTCCTTAAGGCCTCCCGTCTTGCCAACCTGGGCCTGAAAGGCGATCGTCACCTTGAAAAAGGCCATGCAGCTATAAACATGATAGCTCTAAAAAGTTTTACCATGAGAACGATCTTCCCGACCACCCCCTTGTTCTTCCTTCCTTTTCTGGCTTTGATTCTGCTGTTTGCGGGATGTGAACTAGAGCCTTCATCCTTGTCGGCGACTGCCACGGTCGTCGATAGCGGCCCGGTCGAGGGCGACGGCTGCGGATGGCTGGTTGAGCTGCAGGGAGAACTCTATTTCCCACAAGACCCCCTGCCGGCAAAATTTCTCGAACACGGCCGCCAGGTGCAACTACAATACACGATGACCGAATTCAGAAGAGCTTGCGGCTTCGGTCAACAGCTGGTTCCCGAAATTTACATCTACCGGATCAACGACTGACCGGCGGTTCCTCGGCGGCCAGCAATTGCCTGACGATCGTACGCATCTTGGGCTCAGCGGCCTGTGCGACCGAAATGACGTCCTCTACAGTCGTCGGCCGGATCGCCTCCAACGGGTAGCACTTGTTGGAAATGACAGAGATGACGAACACTCTCAGTCCACTGTGACAAGCCACGATCACCTCGGGCACAGTCGACATGCCCACCAGGTCGCCGCCGCTGCGATGTACGAACTCGTACTCTGCCGGCGTTTCCAGGTTCGGCCCCTGCAGGGCCACATACACTCCGGTATGCGCCCGAATGCCCTCCTTGCGCGCAATGGCGAGGGCCCGGTCGGCCAGTTCACGATCGTAAGCGTGCAATAGGTCTGGGAAACGAGGCCCGAGGCGTTCGTCGTTGTCGCCTCGCAGCGGGTTCTCCGGTTGCAGGTTGATGTGGTCGCGCACGACTACCAGATCACCGGCTTCGAAATCGGCATTGGTGCTGCCTGCAGCATTGGAAATGATCAGCTTTTCCACTCCGAGGAAGCGCATCACCCGCACCGGAAAGGTCACCTGCTGCATACTATAGCCCTCGTAGTAGTGGAAACGGCCGGCCATGGCTACGACCGGCTGGCCGGAAAGGGTGCCCAGGACGAGCTTTCCTTTGTGACTTTGCACCGTAGAAACTGGAAAATGAGGGATCTCGAGATAGGGCAGTTCGGCGTCGATTTCCATATCGTCCACCAGATTGCCCAACCCGGTTCCCAGAATAATGCCGTACTTCGGGCGGATCTTCGTATGCCGCCGGATGTAGGTCACGGTTTCCTGAATGGAGTTGTACAGCATGTTCGCTCATTCATTTGGCAGCGATCGGCGCCCTCCGGGTTCCGATCGCCAAAGTTTAATCAACGATCATCGACGCCCGGTCAAGCTCCTGCTGGCGGATATTGGCCGGCACTTCGCGAAATTCGTACTGCTGATTGCGCAGGCGAGGCTCGAAGCCGGCCTCCCGGATGGCATCCTGAATGCCGGCGGCCGTGAAACGGAAACGGGCGCCGGCGGCCGACACGACATTCTCTTCGATCATAATGCTGCCGAAGTCGTTGGCGCCGGCATGCAGTGAAAGTTGTCCGACCTGTTTGCCCACCGTCAGCCACGAAGCCTGCACATTGACGATATTGGGCAACATGATCCGGCTCATCGCGATCATGCGCAGGTATTCGTCGCCCGTGCAGTTGTTGCGGGCTCGTTTCAGCCGCTTCAGGATTGTGTCCTCATCCTGGAACGGCCAGGGAATGAACGCCAGAAAGCCTTTGGCGCCTTCCGGTTTTTCCGATTGGACCTGCCGGAGGTCGACGAAGTGCTCCATGCGCTCCAGATTGGTTTCAATATGGCCGAACATCATCGTGGCCGAAGTGGTCAGGTCAAGTTGATGGGCCGCACGCATCACGTCGAGCCACTCCTGCCGACCGCATTTGCCTTTGGAGATCAGCCGTCGGACGCGATCGGCCAGTATTTCGGCGCCGGCGCCGGGCAGACTGTCCAGCCCCGCTTCTTTCAGAGCTTTGAGCACCTCGTAATGGGTCGATCTTTCCAGCTTGGTGATATGGGCGATCTCCGGAGGGCCCAACGCGTGCAACTTGAGGTGGGGATAAAGGGATTTCAATTCGCGGAAAAGATCGCAGTAATACGACAAGCCCAGGTCCGGATGATGCCCGCCCTGCAACAACAACTGCTCGCCCCCGAACTCGAAGGTTTCTTCGATCTTCTTCTTGTACTCCTCGATACTGGTGATATAGGATTCCTCATGCCCCGGCCGGCGATAGAAGTTACAAAACTTGCAGTTGGCAATGCATACATTGGTCGTATTGCTGTTGCGGTCGATGATCCAGGTCACGATATTGCCGGGAACGTGATGCTGCCGCAACTTGTTGCCGGCATACATGAGCTCGGCAGTGGAAGCCTGCTCGAAGAGGAAGACCCCTTCTTCGGCCGACAGGAAATCGAGTTGTAAGGCTTTATGGAGAA
>JAGQXA010000173.1 GCA_020436865.1 Saprospiraceae bacterium
AGCGAGCAGAGGTTGGCGGTTTCGATGGAGTGCTTGAGCAGGTTCTGGCCGTACGACGAGCGGAAGCGCATGCGGCCGACCATCTTGACGAGGTAGGGGTCGAGACCGTGGATGTCGAGCTCGATCACGGTGCGCTCGCCGATCTCGACGATCTGCTCTTCGAGCTGCTTGCGCGTTTTGGCCACCACCTCTTCGATGCGGGCCGGGTGGATGCGGCCGTCGGCCACGAGGCGCTTCAGCGCCAGGCGGCACACCTCGCGACGCACCGGGTCGAAGCTGGAGATGACGATGGCCTCGGGCGTGTCGTCGACGACGATCTCGGCGCCGGTGGCGGCTTCCAGGGCCCGGATGTTGCGGCCCTCGCGGCCGATGATCTGGCCCTTGAGGTCGTCGCTTTCGAGGTTGAACACCGATACGGTGTTCTCGATCGTGTATTCGGCGGCCATCCGCTGGATGGTCTGGATGATGATCTTTTTGGCTTCCTTGTTGGCGTTGGACTTCGCCTGCGAGATCGACTCCTTGACGAGAGCCATGGCGTCGGTTTCGGCCTTGGCCTTAACGGCTTCCATCAGTTGCTCTTTGGCGTCGTCTTCGCTCAGGCGGGCCACGTTCTCGAGTGCCTTGATGTGCTTTTCGTTGGCCTGATCGAGGTCTTCTTTTTTCTTGGCCACGATCTTGAGCTGCTTCTCGAGGTTCTCGCGGATGGCCTTCAGTTCGGCCTCCTGCTGGTCGAGGTCGGATTTGCGCTTTTCCAGGGCGTCGGTGCGTTCCTGGATCTTCTCCTCGTACTGCTCGCGGTCCTTTTCCAGGGCCCGCAATTCCATTTCGCGCTCCTTGAGCTCGATCAGCTTTTCCGACTTTTCGGATTCGTACTGCTGACGCATGCGCGCGAATTTGTCTTTGGCCTCCTGGATCTTGCGCTGCTTGATGCGCTCGTTCTCCCCTTCGGCTTTCGACACGATCTTGTCGGCTTTCGTTTCGGCTTCGTCAACGATGCGCTTGGCAGTCAGGCGGGCCTCTTTGATGACCAGATCGGCCTGGGCGTTCAGCTCTTCCACTTTGCTCTTATGCTTGCGGGCGACGAAGAGATAAGCGATCAGGAAGCCGACGACCGCGCCTACGGCCAGTCCTATGATCAGTCCTGTTTCAATTCCCATGGTATTCAAAGGTTATTTGTTGGATAAAAAACCGGCTTGCCACCCTGCATTCAGGGAGGGCTATTGCCGAGAACACACCAAAAGAACGAAGGCAGAACGGGAGAGAGGGCTATTGAGCCAATTGCCCCAGGAGATCGTCGAGCTTACTCAGCTTATCGGCCAGCTTATCCTGCTGAAAGGTGGTCTGACGAGTCCGGTGAAGGTCGACCGCAAAAGCCAGGATGGCGAGCGCCAGGCAGTCCTGCTTATCCCGGTTGGGATAGGTCAGTTGGAACTGGTTGATCCGTTCGTTGACTTCCTTGACGATCTTGCGGATTTCGGATTCGTCACTTGCATTTATTTTGAGCGGATACGGCCGGTTTGCGATCAGGACCGTCAGTTGTTTGGAATCCTGTTCAGCCATATCCTACGCATTTTGTAACCACTCAATACATTTATCTATCTCGCGGATGTATTGGTCGATCTGCTTGTTCAGCTTTTTCGATCGCTCGGGCCCTTCGCCGCTTGGCACGGGTAACGACCGTTGCGCTTCGTTCAATTTATCTTTGAGTACGTTCACTTTTTCCTGTTGGCCGGCCAGCTGGGTCCTCAGTTCGTCGTTCTCCTGTTGCAGGCTGGCATTGGCCGATTGCAGGCGTTCGATCTTGTCCGCCACCCGTTTGATCTTGGCCTCCATGCGGTCTACTTTGTTACTCCAATCCATAAACCCCGGTCTGGTTTCCATTAGTTTGCATCGGCGCTACCGGCGGATGTGGGCGCCGATCTTTTGTTCATACGCTTCGATCAACTGGTTCATCACCTTATCCACCTCTTTGTCCTTCAGCGTTTTGGTCGGATCCTCGAAAGAGAAGCTGACGGCATAAGAGCGCTTTCCTTTACCCAGTTGTTCTTCATTGGAATAAACGTCGAAGAGATTGATCTCCTTCAACAATTGCTTGCCCGTTTTGCGCGCAATTGCCACAATATCACTAAATTTTACTGAATTTTCAACCACCAGTGCCAAATCTCGACGAACTGTGGGGTATTTGTTCAGCTCCACAAATTCGGCCCGTTGGCGCGGCATAGCGGCGAGCAATTCGTCCCAGTGCAGGTCGGCGTAGTACACGGCCGAGCGAAGGTCCATTTTCTGCAGGACCGGGCGATGCACCTGCCCGAACTCCACCAGCGCCTTGGGGCCCCGGTGGTAGCGCACGCCATAGGCAAATATGGGATCTTCCTCGAGCACGCTTTCCTGGTAGCCGCCGATCCCCATGCGATCGAGCACCAATTGCACGAGGGCGCGCAGGGTGTAGTAGTCGGCCTTGGCGTCGCCGCTCTGCAGCCAGCTTTCCGGACGGCGCGCGCCGGTCACGAACAGACTGAGGTGGCTGGGTTCGACGATCCCCTTTTCCGTGCGCACGTAGGTCTTTCCAAACTCGAACAGCTTCAGGTCGGGCTGCTGCCGGTTCTGGTTGTGCCGTAAGGCCTCCAATCCGCTGAACAACATATCGGGCCGCATCACGTCGAGCTGCACATTGGAGGTATTGTTGACGAACACGAGCTCGCTCTCTTCGCGGGGCAGGATATCGCGGTAGTAGCGCGACTCCGACAGCGACACCGCCATGATCTCCGACAGGCCGTTGGCGGCCAGCAGATCGCCGATGCGATTGGCCACCGCGCGCGGATCGGGAAATACGCCGTGCGATACCGAGCTGTTCAGGTGTTCGGGAATGGGTACGCTGTTCAGCCCGTAGATGCGCAGGATCTCTTCCACCACGTCGGCCGGGCGCGTCACGTCGGATTTATTGGTCGGCACGGCCACGGTGAAGGAGCGCTCGTTTTGCGAAAGCACCTCCATCTCCAGGGCCTGCAGGATGCGCAGTACGGTCTCTTTGGAAAGCTCGACCCCGATCAGGCGGTTGACATACTCGAAGGTCACTTCCACCTCGAGCGGCCGGATGGGTTTGGGGTACAGGTCGACCACTTCCGAGGCGATCTCGGCGCCGGCCAGTTCCTTCATGAGCAGGGCTGCCCGTTGCAGGGCCGCCAGCGCGATGTTGGGGTCGCTGCCCTTTTCGAAGATCCTGGCCGCATCGGTGCGCAGCTGATGGCGCATGCTGGTGCGGCGGATCCACTGCGGCGAAAAGTGGGCCGATTCGAGGAATACGTTTTGCGTGCTTTCGGTTACGCCCGAGTGCAGCCCGCCGAACACGCCGGCGATGCACATGCCCTCGGAGGCGCCGTTGCAGATCATCAGATCTTCGGCCGACAGTTTGCGGTCCTGCTCGTCGAGCGAGTGAAACACCGTGCCTTCCGACAGGGTCTTCACGCGCACGGTCCGTTCCTTGATCGCGGCGAGGTCGAAAGCGTGCAGCGGTTGCCCATACTCGTGCAGCACGAAGTTGGTGATGTCGACGATGTTATTGATGGGCCGCAGACCGATCGTACGCAGGCGGTTCTTCAGCCAGTCGGGCGATTCGGCCACCTGCACGTTGGCGAGGGTAACCCCCAGATAGCGCGGGCAGGCCTCCTCGTTCTCCACGACCACCTTCACCGGCAGGTCGGTGCGATCCGGACGGAAGGCGGAGAGGTCGGGCCAGCGGATGCCCTCTTTCCGGTCGAAGTGGATCTGCAGGGCGGCCGCCAGGTCGCGCGCCACGCCGATATGCGAAGTGGCGTCAGAGCGGTTGGGCGTCAGGCCGATCTCATACACGACATCCTGCTCGACCTGATAGTATGCGGCGGCCGTTTGGCCGATCGGCGCGTCGGCCGGCAACACGATGATGCCGTCGTGACTTTCGCCGAGGCCGATCTCGTCTTCCGCGCAGATCATGCCTTCCGACACTTCGCCGCGGATCTTTCCCTTTTTGATCTGGAAAGGCTCGCCGGCGGTCGGGTGCAGCAGCGTACCTTCGGTGGCGACCACTACCTTCTGGCCCTTAGCTACGTTAGGCGCCCCACAGACGATTTGCAGTTCGGAGCCATTGCCGACGTCGACGCGGGTCAGCGAAAGGCGGTCGGCATTGGGGTGGCGCTCGCAGTGGGTCACTTGCCCGATCACGAGTCCCTGCAAACCGCCGGGGATGCTCTCCACGGTTTCCATACCTTCGACCTCGAGCCCGATATCGGTGAGGATCTCGCCGATCTTCACCGGATCCAGGTCGCCGAGATCGACGTAATTCTTCAGCCAGTTGAGTGAAATTTCCATCTTAGAGTAGTTCGTAAATGCCTGTCTGTTGGTTTCCAACCGCAAGTGGCAACCAAATAGTTTCGGATCTTGCACCGAAAGGGGGCAAAGATAGGGGAAAAGGGGGAATTTGTTGTTGGATGTTGGATCACTCCGAAAGCTTCACCTCATGGGCCTGCAGCACCTCCTTCGATGCGCCGCCGAGGTTGACGAAGGCCACGACATGGCAGTTGCCGACCACCCAATCGGCGGGGATCGTCATGCTGTAGCTCTTTATTACCTCGTCGCCGGTCAGCATGGGAGTGGTCAGGGCATTGCCGTCGTAGCTGGTGAACATGTCGCGCATGACGTGGTTGTGCTCGTATTCTTCCACCTTGCCGTCGGGCGTATCCTGCACGTCGACGATGCCGTCTTCGGTGATGAGCACGGTGAGGCGCACGTCTTCGTCGGTGATATTTTCCTGCACGAAGAGGGTCACGTCGACGTCGAGTTTGCGGGTGCCGCCGTCGAAGCTCACCTCCAGGCCGATCTTCACTTTCGGGTCGATTTGCTTTTCATCGGCGATGAAGCCCGGCCATTGCCCTTTGCTCAGCTGCAGGTCGAACTCATCGGGAAAGAGCTTGCGGTCGACGACGGCAGACGGATAGCCGAAAGGTTGGCCCAGGAAGTTGAGCAAGTCTTCGCCCTCATCGGTGCGGAAGTCGTAATTGCTTTCGTTGAAGGGCGGCGCGAAGCCCCCGGCGTGGATGGACACGGCCACGAGCTGATCGCCGTGAATGAGCTTGAGGTTCTCGATCTCCACGGCGCCGGCCGGACACTGGACACAGCGCACGCCGGTAAATTCTTCGATCAGTACCTGCCGTTTCTGATTGGTCACGTCGACCGTGGTCGTATCTTCGATCGGGCCCATAATGGGATTGATGACCGGCGGGATCTCCTCGCAGGAGGGGAGCAGGAAGGCAAGCAGAACGGCAAAGAAGGAAAGACGTTTCATGTTATCGGGACTTTATTTTAGAAGCTGGAACTCATGGACAGTTTGACCCCGCTGAAGGCGGGTTCGAGGCGGCAAACGCCGCCGGAGCAGACCACTCCTTCCACTTGTTTAACGTATGAGAGTGAAAAACGGGAAGACTTGTAGTTGTAAAAAACGTCGAAGCGCGGATAACTCGTGACGGTATCGCCCGGATCGTCGAGGTCTTGCCGGGAGTTCTTGCCGGGCGCCACGTTAAGCATGTCGGACACGGTGAAGGTCCAGTGCGGTGCAATGCTGAACTCGACCAGGCCGAAGAGCCAGTTGCCGTAGTCGTGGCGCACGTCCTTATCGTCCTTACCCACCTGCATATACTGAGCTTCGAAGCGGATGGACTTCTTGCGGTCGATCCGGTAGAGGAAATCGACGTAGGGGGTGATGGTTTCCACGATCGGCACATTGGGTTTGAATTCGTACACTTCCTGGTTGTAGTTCTGGAACTGCACCCCGGTCGTGAGCAGCCATTTGCGGGCTTTCTTCAGGGTCATCTGGGTGAAGATCTCCCGGTACAGAAGGTCGCCCTCCAGATCGGTGAGGTTGGAAAAATTCACGTTGAAGGAGATCTTTCGCGAAGGCGCGTAACGTATATCGGCCTGGAAGGCATATTCGCCCAGTTCCTGGGTGGCCGCATTGTAGCGAGCGGTCAGGCGGTAGGTGTTGACGCGCGTCATCGGCGGCAGGAAGTTGACCAGGCCACGGTTGAGTTCCTCCTGCGGGCGGGTGCGGAAGGAGAAGTTTTCGGTGCGTTTGCCCTCTAGCGTCAGGCCCCAGCCCTTGTTGGCGTAACTGATGCTGGTGTAGAGGATGGAGCCGTCGGATTTGAAGAATTTGGGGCCGACGACCGTATCCCCGGAGATCGTGTTGCGCACGCCAAAGGGATCGTTGAGGTTGTCTTCGGTCTTGTAGGCGCCTTCGAGATACCAGTTGATCGGGCCGGCGCTCAGGGTATTGAATACGGAAAAAGCATAGGTGTTGTTGACCGGCACGAAGGCGTCTTCTTTCAGGTAGGTGTTGATGGTGGCTACCAGCGAGTTCATGGAGGCGTCGTCGAGGGTGCGATGCACCACCCCAAAGCCGGGCGCCAGCGACAGTTTCGAGCCCTCTTTACCGGCAATGAAGCCCTCGGTGCTGAAGCCGGAGATCACCGAATTGTAGAGACCGAACTGCTGTTTCTGCAAACCGGAGAACACTTTGAAAT
>JAGQXA010000174.1 GCA_020436865.1 Saprospiraceae bacterium
AAAAAAAAGCACATCCGGTATTACCAAATGTCTGCCCGAGCTATAAAGGACCATCTTCCACCTGGAACGGCGGTTGCCGAAAAGCCGAGATAGAGTAGGCACAACCAAAAACGAATAGAAAATGAAAGCACGAATCATGATCAACTGGATGCTGCTTTTCGTTCTGGCCATGGCCGTCAACACGGTGCAGGCACAGAAGAATGACTGCGGCAATTTCGACAAGAAAAAGCACAAGGGCAGCACCAGCATCTACAAGGGTATCCCTCAGGGCGAAAACGCCGGGGATGTCGCCAAACTGCAGGCCGCCGGCCACAAGATCGAGCAGAGCCGCCGCAAGGACGCCACCGCACAGCCCCAACAGGGTAAGCTTCCGGCTGCCGATCGCAAGCCGGTCAAGGTAGAGCCCCCGGCAGACCCCAAAGCCGCTGCCCATAACTGGAAGCGATCCGCCAAGAAAGAGTGCAAGAACCAGCCCGGCGGTAAGAACTGATCCCCGATCCCTGAAAGATCAACCGTTTTTTCATCCCGAGTTCCGATCCAAGAGGTGGTGTTTGACACTACCTCTTTTTCATTTGCACAAACCCATAAACTCTTTTGCCATGACCACTTTCCGCTGCCCTACCCTACTTCCGGTATGCTTTCTGCTGATCGCCACCCTGCCCGGTGCGGCGCAGACAAGCCCTCAAAGCAATCAGATATTCATCCGGCAATTGCAGGAGAAGTCTTCTGCCACTGATACGCTGGCCATCTTTCGGCGGGTCTTTCAGGCGCTTCCCGACGAAGTGTACGTGTATCCTTCCGAAAACTATTACTATTGGGATCTCTTTTTGGACGGGATCCACTACAAGGGAAATATCGGCCTGTTCGCTCACCTGCGGGCGGAAGGGAAGGTGAATTTCGGTTACTACCAGGAAGTCTTCGACCCCCTGACCGTCGACAATTACAGCGGCGGCGCCGAATGGTCGGCCCGGCAGGGCGTCTTCCTGGAGGAGATCGACCCCTTGCAGTACCGCCTGAGCTTCGAGGGGAAGGCGGTGATCTTTCACCTCAACTCCTCCGATCCCAATCCCGATCCTCCGGGTCTTCGATCGCATGAGCGCCTGGTCGGCACCACGACCGACGAGTCGGGTGTATGGTTCGACCTGCTCTACGACACCCTGCACCGGCACTTCTTTTGGGTTCTGAGAGAGTCAGAAGGTGCAAGCGAACCGCTCTGCCAGGTAACGGACGACCTCTGGGTCAGTAGCCGCACCGGCTTCGCCTATGTAGCCGACAGTTTGGGGCCGCGTATGATCCTCTGTGGCGTATATCGCCCCAACATTCAAAAGAACACCTGGTATGACGGGCCTTTCGACCAATTGCCCGACAACCAGATCTACCTCGGGCAACTCGATCTGCGGACCTTCCTCCTCGACGCCTATCCGGAGCTGACTGGTCGCATCGACCGCTACGGCCATTTTCTCGACGATCCGGAAAGCCGGGTCGCCCTTGCCAGTTATCTATCTTACGGCGACCTCGATTCGCTTGCCTGGGCGGTCGAATCCTGCCGGTTTTCCACCTCCTCCTTTCCCGAGTTCATCTACTATCTGACCCAGGATCGCAGTCCGGAACAACTGCTCGACCCCGCCAAATGACCCCCGCCAAGTGATCGGATGAGTAGAGTGATCGGATCACTCTACTCATCCGATCACTTAATTCGAAAATTCGGGGGACCTGCGCAACGACAGTTTGCGCGAAAAACAGACAGGCAGATCTGAGTCCTTTTGCCAGCAA
>JAGQXA010000865.1 GCA_020436865.1 Saprospiraceae bacterium
AGCTGGTTGCCTCCGGATTGGTGGCATCGAGCACGAAGCCGTCGTTGGGACAAACCGTGGTATCGGTACCCATATCGATGGCCGTCGGTGGAGCGCTGATCGTTTCCAGAACGATCACGGTCTTTTCGACGAGGCATTCGTTTGCATCCAGGACCATCACCGAATAAGTGCCGGTGGGCAGGTTGGCGAATTCATTAGAGGGCTGGAAGCCCGATTCGTTGATCGCATATTGCAGGGGGCCGATCCCCTCGGCATCAATGTTGATTTGGCCGTTTGCATTGCCGCAAGTGGGCTCGATCACATCGATCGACAGCACATCGGGCGGTCCATGGTCTTCGATGAGCACGTTGGCGGTGCCGGTACAGCCGGCCGCATCTTGTACGGTCACCTGGTAGGTGGCTGCGTTCAGGTCTTCGAAAAGCCCAACCTCCTGGAACGACGATCCGTTCAGAGAGAAGGAATAGGGCCCCGTGCCAAGCGAGGCTTGCACTTCGAGAATGCCGTTCGCTTCGTCACAGGTAGCGGGGATCGCTTCTACGACCTCCACAGCCGGCGCGGTACTGGCTGGGATCTGTACCGATTGCTGGACGGTGCATCCGAGTTCGTCCTGTACCGTCAAGGTATAGGCGCCTCCGGCCAGTCCGTTAAACTGAGTGGACGACTGATAATCAACGCCGTCGAGAGAGAATTCCAGGTTGCCGGTGCCGCCGCCCGCGAAAACGACCAGAATGCCGTTTGCTTCCCCGCAACTGGTGGGGGCCACTTGCAGGCCGCTTACGGAGATGCCCGGGCTGGGGGTAATGGTGAAATCCCCCTCTGCGATGCAGCCGCTGGCATCCATCAGGACAAAGTCATAGTCACCCGGCTCCAATCCGGAAAAGACGTTCGAACTTTGGTAGATATTCCCGTCGAGCGAAAACTGGTACGGGGTCAAACCGTTGACCGCCGTAATAGTAGCCATGCCGTTGTCGGGGCCGCAGGAAGGCAAGGTACTGATGCCCGTGATCTGTGGGGGCGGTTGTGCTGCCAGGGTAAGCGTAGAGGAGGCCTCGCATCCGAGCGAATCCTGTACGGTGATGTTGTATACGCCGGGGGCCAGGTTTTGGAAAACCGGGCTGGTTTGCAGATTGCTGCCCAGGATCGAGTATAGCACGGTGCCGGTGCCACCATTGAGATTTACCTCGATGACCCCGTTGTTGTTTCCGCAACTGGGCAGGGTGGTAGAGAACGATTCGATCTCCGGACTGTCCAGAGTGGCGATTTCCGTTTCTTCCTCTACCACACAGCCGATCTCGTCGCGCACCGCCATGGTGTACACCCCGCTCGGCATGCCGAAGAAGGTATTGCTGAGCTGGAAGTCTACCCCGTTGTAGGAGTATTCCAACTGCCCGATTCCGCCGGAGGCGAAAACCTGGATCAGGCCTTCCTCGTTGTCACAGGAAGGCACGGTGCTCACATCGCTGACCTCTACCTGAGAGAAGGCGAAGAACTCGTAGGTGCTGGCGCCCCCGTACACTTCGATGTCGAGTTGACAGACAAAATCGAGTTCTCCGTTGTCGAAATCGATCTGCAGGATCTGGGAATCGTTATTGGTAATTGCGTAGGCGTTCAGGTTGCTGCAGCTTTGGCCATAGGACACGATCCCCAGGATGTTCCCGGGCACGTTGGCGTCGATCACCACTTCGCTGTTGGCCGGATTGGCGATGTTCACCAGCACGATCCGGTCGTCGGTGGCCGCCAGGTACAGATTTCCGTCAAAGAAGGTCAGGTCGCCGGCTGCCGGATAGCCGATATTGCCGTGGAAGGTCGTTTGGTTGCCGATCGGATTGTACGACCACAATTGCCCGTTGGAGGCCGCAGCGTAAATGACTCCGTCACCCGAAGCGGTCAGAGCCGAGCAGGTGGTACCGAAGTCCGTCACAAAACTCACGCCGCCCGTCAGCGTATCGACTTCGTAGAGCGACGACCAGGAAACCGCGTATAATTTTCCGTTTGGGTGGAAGGTAATGTCGAAGATGCCTCCGATCTGCATTTGCACGATGAACTCGTAGGAGCATTGCTCCATGTTCAGGCGGTACAGTTTTTCATCGTTGTCGGAAACGTACAATAGCTGAGCAGCTAGAGGAAAAACCGCTAGTAGGAAGATCACCAGGCTGGTTGTAGTTTTTCTCATAGCCACACTGCAAGGAGGTGAGAGGATAAATGGCTAGGTGGGACGAATATACTCATTTTATCTCATTCTTGGAAGCTTACGAACGTATGTTTTGTCGGTTGGCATTCAATTAATTCGGGA
>JAGQXA010000175.1 GCA_020436865.1 Saprospiraceae bacterium
ATTTCGGTACATCCGGGATAATCGACGGGAAAGGCATCGATCTGTGCCTGGGATGAAAACTTAATGCCATCCGGCAAGCAAGTGGTCTGGGCGTGGAGCCCGGTCAGTCCAGATAATCCGATGGCAAAGGCGAGCAGGGTTTTTTGGTGCTTTTTCATAGGGCTTTATCTAGGAGGTGTTGGTAATGAACATCGGATGATGTCATCTAAAATAAGCTTTTATCCCTATCGCTCAAATGGTTTCCCCTCTTCGACTCGATGTCATCGCCACAACCCGATCTACCTCAATACTTCACCTTCTCCCCCACAAACGAGAATTGCCCGGACAGATCGCCGATCCGCACCGTAAAATCCCCCGGTTCCGTGATCCAGGTCAGGTCGCGGCCGACAAAGGCCAGATCGCGGGGCGACAATTCAAAACTTACGGTCTGCGAAGCGCCCGGCGCCAGTTCGATCTTTTGAAAAGCGCGCAGGCGCTTGACGGGCGGCGTAATGCTGGCCACTTCGTCGGAAACGTAGAGTTGCACCACCTCCTTGCCGGCGAGGCGGCCGGCGTTGGTCACCGTCACGGAAACGATCAGTTGGCCGTCGGCAGTCAGTTCGTCGGCGCGCAGTTGCAGATCGGAGTAAGTAAAAGTGGTATAGCTGAGCCCATACCCGAACTCGTACTGCGGATCGAGATGACCACCGTCCTGATCGGCGTGTTTGTGGTCGTACGTTTCCAGGGAGTTGGAGTACTTCGGATAGGTGGTGGGCAATTTGCCGGAAGGATTGGCATCGCCAAGCAGTATGTCAGCGATAGCTCGCCCGCCCTCGTTGCCGGGCAGGGGCGCCAGCAGCACCGCCGAAGCGTAGGGTTCTGCCTTGCGGAATATGCGCGGACGGCCCTCGGCGAGCACCAGAATGATCGGCTTGCCGGTGCGGGCCATGGTCTTGACCAGTTCGATCTGCACGTCGGGCAGGTCCATGTCGTACAGGTCGCCCGGCTTTTCGGCATAGGAGGATTCTCCGAGGCAGACTACGATCGCGTCGGCCCAGGTGGCTGCAATGTAGGGTATGTCTAACTGCCCGGGGCCGAGATCTTCTTCATACCCCACGCCGGGGGCGTAATTCACATTTTTGTAACCCAATTTGGCCCGCAGGGCCTCCACGATGGTCATTTTATCCTTTGGATAGTAGGTCGAGTCGCTGCCTTGCCAGGTGTAGGTCCACCCGCCATTCAGGGGAATGAGCGAGTTGGCGGTGGGGCCGGTCACGAGCAGGCGGGCGGTTTTCGGCAAAGGCAGGAGGTCATCGTCGTTCTTGAGCAACACGAGGCTCTCCAGGGCGCCCTGATACGCCAGTTCGGCGTGCTCGGCCGAAGCCATCCTGGGATAGCCGGCCGGATCGCCCAACGGTTGTTCGAACAGGCCGAGCTGGATTTTGGTCCGCAAAATACGGCGCACGGCGTCGTCGATGCGGGCCAGGGTCACCTCCCCTTCTTCCACCAGTTCAGCCAGGAGGTCGGCAAACTCGGTGTCGTAGGGCGTCATGCCCATGTCGATGCCGGCGTTGACGGCCATTTTGACGGCCTCCTTGTAATCCTTGGCGACCTTATGCACGTCTTGCAGCTTGCGGATGTCAGCCCAGTCGGACACCACAAAGCCCGTAAAGCCCAGTTCGCCTTTCAGCACATCGGTGAGCAGGTATTTATTGGCGTGTACGGGCACGCCGTTGATCTCGCCGGAGCAGACCATCACTGACATCGCGCCGGCATCGACGGCTGCCTGGAACGGCGGCAGGAAATACTCGCGCAGCTGGCGTTCGGGAATAAAGGCCTGGGTGCGATCCCGGCCGCTGAAGGGTAACCCGTAGCCGAGGTAATGCTTCAGGCAGGCCAGCACCCGCTGCGGATCGTCCGACAATTGCTCGCCCTGATAGCCTCGGGTCATGGCGGCCGACAATACCGACGACAGGTGCACGTCTTCCCCGAACCCTTCCCACAGGCGCGGCCAGCGCGGATCGCGCCCGATGTCGGCCACGGGGGAGAACGTCCAGGGAATGAACGAAGCCCTCGTTTCGTAGGCGGCCATGGCGCCCAGATCCTCGACCAGCCCGGGGTTCCAGGTGGCGGCAAGGCCGATCTGTTGCGGAAAGAGGGTACCTTCCGAGCTGTAGTTGGCGCCATGGTTGGAGTCGATGCCGTAAAGGATGGGAATGCCCGATGCCTTTTTCTCCGTAGCGTATTCCTGCATGGTGCGCACGAACTCGCGCCACTGATCGACCGGATACGCATGTCCGTACACGTTGAGGACCGACCCCACCCGCTTGTCGACCAACACAGCTTGCAGGCTGTCGGGGTCGAGTCGTTGCGGCTCGATCACCTTACCCCCCTCCCGGGCCAGGAGGACGTCGATCGTGACCTGGGTCATTTCGCCGACCTTGTCTGCCAGCGACATGCCGGCCATAAGTTCGTCGATCCGCGCTTCGACCGCTGGATCCAGCGAAGCAGAAGGCGCCGGCTCGGCGCTTGGAGTCGATCGGCAACTCCACTGAAAACAGGTGATCATCAATAGGACAACCAGGACAAGGGCATTTCTCATGGAATCTTTGGATTTTGTGGAAGTTGAACGGTGGGGTATAAAAATAGTGAAAATATCCTGCTTATTGATCTCCGGTTTGCCCGGATTCAGCCCGGAGGGGCGACATGTTCACC
>JAGQXA010000176.1 GCA_020436865.1 Saprospiraceae bacterium
CATATCCCATATCCCACAAGAAATGAAAAGAGACTTTTTGCAACAACTCGGACTGAACGATCAGAACCCCGGCACCTGGTCGGGACGGGAGTCGTCCGACTCCGGCACTTACATCGAATCCCGCTCTCCGGTCGACGGCGCCCTGATCGGCAGCGTCAGCATCACCACGCGGAGAGAGTACGACCGCCTCATCGGACAGGCCCAGGAGGCCTTTCAATACTGGCGCAACGTTCCGGCGCCCAAGCGGGGCGAGATCGTGCGGCAGTATGGCGAGAAACTCCGCGAGCACAAGGATGCGCTGGGGAAGCTCGTTTCCTACGAAATGGGCAAAAGTCTGCAGGAAGGTTGGGGGGAAGTCCAGGAAATGATCGACATCTGCGACTTTGCCGTCGGCCTTTCCCGTCAATTGTACGGCCTGACCATGCATTCCGAGCGCCCGTCGCATCGCATGTACGAGCAATGGCATGCGCTGGGCATTGTGGGAGTGATCTCTGCCTTCAATTTCCCGGTGGCCGTGTGGTCGTGGAATGCCATGATCGCCCTCGTGTGTGGCGACGTGGTGATCTGGAAGCCTTCGGAAAAAACGCCTCTCTGCTCAGTGGCCTGTCTGAACATCTTCCATCAGGTGCTCCGTGACAACGAAGTGCCCGAAGGCGTCGTCGGCGTGGTTAACGGCAACTACGAAGTGGGCGAATATATGACCAAAGATCCCCGCGTACCGCTCATCTCCGCTACCGGCAGTATCCGCATGGGCCGGATCGTCGGCGAGGCTGTGGCCGCCCGATTAGGACGTTCCCTGCTCGAACTGGGCGGCAATAACGCCATCATCGTAACCCCTTCGGCCGATCTGAACATCGTGCTGACCGGGGCGTTGTTCGGGGCCGTGGGCACTTGCGGACAGCGATGCACCACGACCCGGCGCCTGATCGTGCACGAAGACATTTACGAGGAGGTTAAGCAAAAGCTGGCCAATGCCTACGGTCAACTGCGGATCGGCGATCCGCTCGACCCGGCCGTGCACGTCGGTCCCCTGATCGATCAGGACGCCGTCAGGACCTATCTCGCGGCGCTCGATAAGATCAAGGCCGTAGGCGGCCGCTTTGCCGTCGAAGGAGGCGTAGTAGAAGGCCCCGGATACGAAAGCGGCTGTTACGTGAAACCTTGTATCGCCGAAGTGGAAAACCACTACCAGATCGTGCAAGACGAAACCTTCGCACCGATCCTCTACCTGATCAAGTACCGCGAGCTGGAAGAAGCCATTGCTCTGCAAAATGGAGTGCCGCAGGGCTTGTCGTCGGCCATCATGACCCGCGATTTGATGGAAGCCGAGCGTTTCCTGTCGACCAATGGTTCCGATTGCGGCATCGCCAACGTCAACATCGGCACCTCCGGAGCCGAGATCGGCGGCGCCTTCGGTGGAGAAAAGGAAACCGGAGGAGGGCGCGAAAGCGGCTCCGATGCCTGGAAGGCGTATATGCGCCGGCAGACCAACACGATCAACTATAGCAAGGAAATACCCCTGGCCCAAGGCATCAAGTTCGATTTCTGACGGGCGAGGGCATAGAACGGGAAGAAAAAGCCGGCAGATATTGCCGGCTTTTTCTTTTTAGGCCGTTGCCTGGGCAATTAAGGCGCTTTTTGTATCTTAGGGGGCCCTGACCACAAACCTCCACTACCCGGCTGTCAATTGTTCGCTCAACTCCTGTTCCATGTTTGCTGAATACATCCAGGAAATCGGCACGCTCCCCTTTGCTGCCCGCATTCTGATGGTCGTGATCGTCAGTGGCTTCATGCCCTTGACTTCGATGACCTTCTTCTATACCATGCTCGACAAAAAAGAGGCTGACTTCAAGAAGGCCATGAAAGACATGGGTATCGACAATGCCAGGCGCACCGTACGCGACACCTTTCGCTGGAGCCGGTACGTGCTGCCCGTCGGTTTTGTCTTTCTGGTCTGCTTCCTGGCCATTGCCTACATCCTCTTCGCCGACAACTTCGCCAATGATCTTCGCGACAGCATCCTGCTGGCGGGGAGCGATTTCGGGCAGGAAGGCAATCATGACGTGATCTTTCGCAGCTTGGTGGCCGTGGCCTACGCCTTCCTGGGCGCCTTCATCTGGTCGTCGACCAATATCATCCGGCGGTTGATGTCGTTCGACCTGGCGCCGGGCGTTTATTACTCCGCCGGTCTGCGGATCATTTTGGCGATCGCGGTTTCCGTAGTGTTGTCGTTTGTATTGCCCGACCTGGGAGGCAACGGACTGCCGGCCATTTCGCTCATTGCCGGCATGTTTCCCGAACGTGTATTGAACCTCCTGATCGAAAAGTACAAAGACATCGTCGGCGGCGAAAGCACCCTGCGCAAGCAGATCGCCCTCGACCACATTCAAGGGATCAGCCTTTCCCACAAGGAGCGGCTTAACGAGGCGGGGATCGACGACGCGCAGAATCTGGCCTCCTACAGCCTGATCAACCTGCTGAAGCAAACGCCGTTCGAAACGCGTGAGGTGCTCGACTGGATCGGACAGGCCAAACTCTTGGTCTATGCCCAGGGCAACATGGCTCAATTGCGGGAAATGGGCATTCGCTCGGTCTTCGATCTGTTTAAGGGCGACAAGACCAGAGCTTCGGTGCAGCAAATGGCCGAAAGCAAGGGCGTCGATCCGGTGCTGATGGGCAATATTTTCGATCAGGTGACCAATGATGAAGGCGTCAAGGGCCTGTTCCGGTTCGAATGCAAAATCAACTTGCCCGGCGATAAGGAAGAATGAGTCCCGGCGGAAAAATCCGCCCCCTCATACCGCAAACCGACCAATTCACGTTTTACACAAGAACCTCCAGGAATGCCATGAGAAAAACTTACCTCTTTCTTCTCTTCGCCGTACTGTCCTTCCCCCTGGCAGCTCAGGTTCCGGCAGATGAAGTCACCGATAACATCGTGCCCAATCCCGGTTTCGAGCGCTTCTCCTCCAATCCGATCGGCTGGTTCTACAAGGGAGAGCACTTCACAAAGGTGATGAAATACTGGTCGTCGCCCACGGGCGCTTCCCCTGACGTATTCGGCCCCAAGGTGCGCGTGCCCGCCAGTTGGGC
>JAGQXA010000177.1 GCA_020436865.1 Saprospiraceae bacterium
GTCTTTCTGGGAATGCTGGCGGCCGCGCTCGGCGCGCTGGAGCGACGGTGGAACTTGCAGGAAGGATTGCGGTTCCAGCTTTTCATGATCGCCTATCTGTGCTTTCGGTGGGGCCTGGAGCTGCTCAAGCCCGGCTTTCGTTTTTCCTTCGGGCTGACCACCATTCAGCTAAGCTGTGTCGCCGGACTGCTCTACTACTCGCGCACCATTTGGCGACTGATCTTCCATTTTTCCACGCTCTCAAAACCTCTTTATGCCCAGGAATAGCTCCTATATCTACTACGACTACACGGTGAGCCTTTGCAACCACTGCCTGAAGAAGGTCGACGCCAAGATCGTATTCGAGGACGACCGCGTTTTCATGCTGAAAAATTGCCGCGAACACGGTTTTCAGAAGGTGCTGATCGCGACCGACGTGGCTTACTATAAGCAGATCCGTAACTACAACAAGGCCTCCGAGTACCCGCTCCGGCCGACGACCCGCACGGAATTCGGCTGTCCGTACGACTGCGGGCTCTGCCCGGACCATGAGCAGCATAGCTGCCTCACGCTGATCGAGGTGACCGACCGCTGCAATCTGCAATGCCCGACCTGCTACGCAGGCTCGTCGCCCACCTACGGCCGGCATCGCACGCTCGAGGAGATCGGCCGCATGCTCGACCGCATCGTCGAAAGCGAAGGAGAGCCCGACGTCGTGCAGATCAGCGGGGGTGAGCCGACCATTCACCCCCAGTTCTTCGAGATCCTCGACCTGGCGAAGACCAAGCCCATCAAGCACCTGATGCTCAACACCAACGGAGTGCGGATCGCCGGCGATCCGGCCTTCGCCGAACGTCTGGCCGGCTATATGCCCGATTTCGAAGTGTACCTGCAGTTCGATTCCTTCAAACCCGAAGCACTGCGCCGGCTGCGCGGAAAGGATCTCACCAAGGTACGGATGCAGGCACTGGAGCACCTGAACAAGCTGGACCTGTCGACCACCTTGGTCGTGACCCTTCAAAAGGGCGTCAACGACGACGAGATCGGGTCGATCATCGAGTTTGCCTTGCAACAGCCGTGCGTGCGTGGGGTGACCTTCCAACCGACCCAGATCGCAGGACGGTTAGAAGATTTCGATCCCGCCACCGACCGGCTGACGCCCACGGAGATCCGCCAGGCCATTCTGGCGCAGAGCGGTATTTTCGAACCGGCCGACCTCATCCCGGTGCCCTGCAATCCCGATGCGCTGACGATGGGGTATGTGCTGAAGCTCGAAGGGGAAGTCTTTCCGCTGACCCGCTTTCTCGATCCGGAAATGCTGTTGAACAATGCCGGAAATACGATCGTGTACGAGCAGGACCCCGAGCTGCACCGGCACGTACTGAAGATGTTCAGCACCGGCATTTCGGTCGACCGGGCCGAGCAGGACCTGCACCACCTGCTGTGTTGTTTACCACAGGTGTCGGCGCCGCAACTCTCGTACCGCAATCTGTTCCGGGTGATCATCATGAATTTTATGGACGCCTACGATTTCGATGTGCGGGCGATCAAGAAATCGTGCGTGCACATCGTACACAAGGACGGGCGGATCGTTCCCTTCGAAACGATGAACCTCTTTTACCGCGACCATCTCGAGCATTACCTTAACCAGATCAAACTTTCGTCGCATGTCTAAACTGTCCAGAATCGCCGGTTGGAATTTGCTGATCTTTCTGAGCTATTGGCTGCTAGCTTACCTCTTGACGCCCAACAAGCCCTCGTACGAAGGCATGGACATCGTGTTTGTGGTCGGGGCTTCCGCCGTTCAGGTGCTCGTCAATTTCGTGTTGATGAGCGTTGCTTTCGGTACGCGCAAGAACGAACTGGGCAAAGCGTACCTGTTGTCGGCTTTGCTGATCATGGTCGTGGGTACGACCTACTGTTTCGGTAGTCTGAGTATTGGGCTATAATGGATGGAGGGAACGAAGATCAGAGCGGGTCACAGCCCGAGTGCCTTGGCGGCCCGGTCGATCGCTTCCGGGCGCACATAGATCAGGTAGCCGTAGCTGCCCTTGCCGTCGCTGACGCCCATGGAGGCGTACACGTTGACGCGGGCCTGGAAAAGTACATGGTGCACCTTTGCCAGCGCGCCCAGTTCGTCGTCGCCCTGCACCAGAAAGGCCGGGTGCGGACCGTCGATCTTCAGCCCGGCCTTTTGGGTTTCCCGTAGGAGCGTAGCGGAATCTTCCGGAAAAAGGGCCAGTTGGGTAGCGTTGGGGCCGACCGGCACAGCCGTGAAAGCCAGCAGGTTGATGCCCAGGCCTTCCAAGCGGGAAAGGATCTGATAGGATTCGCCCGGCTCGTCTTTGACAGTTGCGTAGAAGTATTCCACGCGGCGGATTTTGAATGCCATAGGTGGTGTTTTTTGTAGCTTATAATTTAAGAAAAATATGGGAGAGAGAATAGGTTTTTCCGCATAATTCCCATTACTTGGCAGTATGCTCCTGGCCATCGATATCGGCAATACCAACGTCACCATCGGCTTAGCGGAAGGGGAGGAGTGGCGCTATGTCTGGCGTTTGCCCACCAGCACCGAAGCCGACGCCCTGCTTTTCTACGAAACACGTCTGGCCGATTGGATGCTCGAAGCGGAGGTCCCTCCGGAGCGCATCCGCCAATGCGTCATTAGCAGTGTGGTGCCCGACTTGGCTCCCATCTTCGATCAGCTGACCCGCACGCTCTTTCAACAAGTGCCGGTATTGGTCGGCCCCGCCATTTATCCGCAACTGCCGCTGCTGATCGAGCGACCTCACGAACTCGGCACCGACCTGCTTGCCAATGCGCTGGCAGCCTATTGCCTCTACCGCCGCGATTGCATCGTGGTCGACTTCGGTACGGCCCTCACCTTCACTTCCGTCAACGAGCAGGGGCGCATCCTCGGCGTGTCTATCGCTCCCGGGCTGCGCACGGCCATCGGCGCCCTGTACCAAAAAACCGCCCAACTGCCGGAAGTTCCGCTCGAGTTACCGCCTTCTGCGGTCGGAAAGGATACCATCACCGCTATTCAAAGCGGCGTGCTAGTTGGTTACGTCGGACTGGTGCGCCACCTGCTGGAAGCCATTCGCGGCGAGTTGGGCGCACACTACATTGCCGTGGCCACAGGAGGCCTTTCTTCCATCCTGCATCCGCTGCGCGGCGATTTCGACTTTGTCGAGCCGCACCTCACCTTGCACGGCTTGCGCCTCATCGGCGGGTTCGTTGCTGACTATCAAA
>JAGQXA010000866.1 GCA_020436865.1 Saprospiraceae bacterium
GCCAAGGCGCAATCGACCATCGATCATGCCGACGAGAACATCCAGGCGGCCCTCGAAAAGATCGAGACAACCCAGAAAAACTTCGAATACACCTATCAGAGTATTCAAAATCAGATCGACCAGGACATTCAGAGCATCGAACAACACCTCTGATCGGCCTCGCCCTTTCAATCATCCAATAGTAGTTGACAAAATAATTCGAACCTCATGGCGGAAAGCACTCCTTTCGAAAACACGGAAATGAAGCCCAAAACCTTCTGGAAACGCCCGGAAGGGATCACTGGCGCCATCGTTCTCATTGCCCTGCTGCTCGGTGGAGGTTACCTGTTCGTAACCTACCTGCCGGTGTTGATCGAACTGACCAAGAACGTGCTCACCCTAAGCCTGCTGCTGCTGGCCCTTGCTGTGATCGTGTATATGGTCCTCGACCCGAAAATGCGCAATCTGGTCTGGTACGGCTATAAGAGCGTGATGCGCTGGGTGACCGGCCTGTTCGTGCAGATCGATCCGATCGGCATCCTCAAAAGCTATGTCGAAGACCTGCAGGATAACCTGCGCAAGATGAGCAAGCAGATCGGAGCGATCCGCGGCCAAATGCGCAAGCTGCAAACGCTCATGGAAGATAATGCCAAGGAGATCGACTCCAACATGAAACTGGCCAGCGTGGCCAAGGAGCAAGGGAAGGATCAGCAAATGCTGCTGGCCTCCCGCAAGGCCGCTCGCCTGCAGGAGTCGAACGAAAAATACCAGGCCCTGCACAGTAAGATGCAGATCATCTACCGCATCCTCGACAAGATGTACCAAAACTCCGAGGTCATGCTCGAAGACGTCAAGGATCAGGTCAAACTGAAAGAGCAGGAACGCAAGGCCATCCGGGCCTCGCACAGCGCCATGAAGTCGGCCATGAGCATCATCTCGGGAGATCCGGATAAGCGGGCTATGTTCGACGCTGCCCTGGAAAGCATCGCCGACGATGTGGCGAACAAGGTGGGGGAAATGGAGCGCTTTATGGAGCTCTCCGCCAATTTCATGGATTCGGTCGATCTGCAGAACGGGGTATTCGAAGAAGAAGGGTTGCGTATGCTCGAAGAATGGGAGGAGAAGAGCACCTTGCTACTCCTCGGCGAGAAAGGACAGTCGTCGGGAACCCTCGACCTGAACCGTCCGACCGCCCGACCGGAAAAGAAACAACAAGGAGATAATTCGTACGAGAACCTCTTCGAGTGATCGGGAACTCCTAACCAAAAAACGATTCGATATGGGACTATTCGATTTTATCAAAGGCGAATTCATCGAGGTCATCGATTGGGTGGAAAAAGACCGGGACACCGTCCTGTGGAAATTCCCCGATCGAGATGCCAACATCAAATATGGCGCTCAGCTGACCGTCCGCGAATCTCAAACGGCCATCTTCATCGATGAAGGTCGCATCGCCGACCTCTTCGAGCCGGGCCGCTTCGAACTGATCACCCAGAACCTGCCGGTGCTGACATCCCTGCGCAGTTGGGACAAGGGCTTTAAGTCGCCCTTCAAATGCGATGTCTATTTCCTCAGCACCCGCATCTTCCCCGACCTGAAATGGGGAACTCCTAACCCCGTCATCATGCGCGATCCGGAGTTCAAGCAGGTGCGGGTGAAGGCCTTTGGCGTCTATTTCGTGCGTATCGCCGACCCGGAGAAGTTCTTCCTGGAGTTTGCCGGCACCCAGGAGGTGCTGAAGATCCAGGAGTTGGAAGAGAAGCTCCGCAATATCGTCTCCCCCAAGTTCGCCGAAGCGCTCGTCGAATCGGGCGTGTCGGTCATGGACCTCGTCGGTCAGTATACCGAGCTCGGCGACAAGATCGCCCCGCTCTTACAAAAAGACCTCGATCCCTTCGGCATCGAGCTGACCCGCTTCCAGATCACCTCGACCTCGCTGCCGAAAGAGGTGGAAGAGTTCTACGACAAGATGACCAACATGAACATGGTGGGCGACATGCGTAAGTTCACCGAGTTCCAAAGCGCCAATGCGATCGAAAAAGCCGCCGAAAATCCCGGCGGCGGCGCAGGCGAAGGCATCGGCATGGGCATGGGCTTCGGCATGGCCCAAATGATGATGAACCAGCAGAAGCAGTCTTCTGAGCAACCCTCCTCCAAAGCCCAGACGCGCGAAGAGGTATTAGCTACCTTGAAGGAACTGGGCACGTTGAAGGAATCCGGGATCCTTACCGAAGAAGAGTTCGAGCAAAAGAAGAAGGAATTATTGGGTAGGCTGTAAGGTATGGACATGGACCCTTCCGCTGATCAACCCACCGTTCAGCAAAGCCTGAATTTGCCCTGTCCTTCCTGCGGCAGTCAGCTGACCTATTCGGCGCGCCACAAGAAGATCAGCTGCAGCCACTGCGGCTACCTGGAAGAGATCGACCAAACCAACGACCAGGTGGTCGAGCGATCGCTGGCCACCGCAGCCGAACAGGTTTCGGCCTTCGTGCCTCAGGAAGTCGGTAAAAAAGTGTTCGATTGCCAGAACTGCGGCGCCCGCTTTATGGTCGAGTCGGATCAGGTAAAGGTCAAATGCGGTTTTTGCGGATCTTCCAACGTGAACCTCGACGCCTACCGGAAACAGTACATTCAACCGGTGGGCATCATCCCCTTCTACGTTTCCCGCGATGAAGCCGAGCAACACTTCCGGCAGTGGATCCGCCGGGGGTGGTTCCACCCGAACAAACTCCGCAAACTGGCGGCGCTCGAAGACCTGCACGGGATCTACATCCCGTTCTGGACCTACGACGCGCAAACGGAAAGCGTCTGGCGCGGGGAAGCAGGCTATTATTACTACGAAACCCGGATGGTCAGCATCAACGGCAAAATGCAGCAGCAACGCGTACAGAAGGTCCGTTGGGTGTTCCGATCGGGCCACCTGAACCACTTCTTCGACGACGTTCTGGTCGTCGCCTCCGGCGGACTGCAACAGCGCGATCTGGAACGGATCTTACCCTATCGGCTAGAAGAGGTGGTCAATTTCGACGCTCGTCTGATGCTAGGCTGGGAAGCCGAAGTGTATCAGCTGGAGGTCGACCGCGGGTACCAGGTCGCCGACCAGATCATGGACAATAAGATCCGGCATATGTGCTCCGCTCAGCTCGGAGGAGATACCCAACGCAACCTGCAGATCTCCAGTAAGAAGCACAGCCAAACCTTCAAACACATCGTCTTGCCCGTTTGGATCTGCTCCTACGTTTTCCAGGACAAGGTCTACCACTTCACCATCAACGGCCAAACCGGAAAAGTGTACGGACAGAAACCCCTTTCCTGGATAAAAATTGCTATACTTGTGCTCCTGTTCGTGCTGTTTATCCTGGGGATCTATCTGCTCCGGGAAAGCGGGATCATGCAGTGAACCCGTTCACATTTCTTCCACTTGCCATCACACCTATGATCCAGGTTTTCGTTACCGGCGGAACGTTCGACAAGGAATACAACTATCTTTCCGGAGGCCTCTATTTCAAAGACACCCACGTCAACAAGATGCTCGAACGAGGTCGTTGCCTCCTTCCGGTCAACCTGAAGACCTTGATGATGGTCGATAGCCTCGACATGACCGATGCCGATCGCGAGATCATCGCCCACAACTGCACGCTGACCGAATCGAAACAGATTCTCATCACCCACGGTACCGATACGATCGTCAAGACGGCCAGTTACCTGGCGACCAAAGACTTGCACGATAAGACCATCGTGCTGACCGGCGCCATGATCCCCTATGCTTTCGGTACATCCTCCGACGGCTTTTTTAACCTCGGCAGCGCCCTGGCGTTTGTGCAAACCCTGCCGGCCGGTATCTACGTAGCTATGCACGGCCGTTACTTTCACTGGAAAAATGTGCGCAAGAACCGACAAACGGGCGTTTTCGAAGAACTACCGGGAGCCGGCAACGATTGATGACGCTCCGATCTCAATTTTGATCCTCATATGGACTTCCTTGGCATACTTTTCGAACTACTGTTCCTGACGCTGGGCGTTTATGCCTACCTGTTCGCCATCGGCAAGATCACCGGCAAGGACCCGGAACAGCGAGCTAAAGCCGAAGCATTCCGGCAGGCTAATGCCTGGTGGCTACGCATCTTGGGCCTCGGCCTCAGCGCAATCATGCTGGTCAACCTGCTGTTGCGTTTACTGCAAGCGATGAACTGATTCAACGAACGGATCTGGGAGCTTTCAGGACCTGCACAGAATAGCAATCGAATTGACAATATTGCCATTATTACCCCGGGGTCTTCTCCGACGGATTGCCGTAATTTTATTATAATTGCAAGTCGTTAAATCAAACATCTCTGAAATACAGGATATGAAAAATTCTTTACAGGTCGCTCTGAGCTTCCTCTTCCTCGCTTGCTCCTTTCCGGCGCTGCATGCCCAGGAATCGACGGGCTACTATGGGATGGACAAGATCCAGGAAGTGCGCATCTCCTTCGTGCAGGATAACTGGGCCTATTTGTTGGATTCGCTTCGCTTCAACGGCGACGGGCTCCTCTTGGGCAACCTGGAGATCAACGGCCAGCGGTTCCAGAATGTCGGAGTTCGCTATAAAGCCAGCAAATCCTTTACGCCGGGCAAAATGCGCAATAGCCTCCACATAGAACTCGATTATATCAATCAGGAGCAAAAACTGGAAGGCCACCGCACCGTGGAACTTTCCAATGCCCTGCGCGATCCGAGTATGATCCGCGAGGTGCTGGCCTACGAGATCGCCCGCGACTATATGCCGGCGCCACGGGCCAACTTCGCCCAGGTGTCGATCAACGGCTCCCCCTACGGATTAATGGTCAACGTCGAGCCCGTCGGCGACGCTTTCCTCGACCGGAATTTCGGTTCCTCCAATGGGGCGCTGTTTAAGGCTAAATCCTTCGATCCTTACGCCAACTACCCCGAAAACTGCAAACAGAACCTCTATGGTTCGCTCGACTACGATAATGGCGTAGACTGTTACCTGCGAAATTTCGAAATGCTCGGTGAATCGGGCTGGGACGACCTCATCGAACTGACGCAGATCCTGAAAGAAGACCCAGGCAAGATCGAATCCGTGCTTCATGTAGATCGCACGCTTTGGATGCTCGCCTTCAACAATGTCATCGTCAACCTCAGCAGCTATTCGGGTCAGCATAGCCAGAATTATTTCCTGTACCGGGATAATTCCGGACGCTTCAATCCCGTTATATGGGACCTTAACCTGTCCTTCGGCAGCTACAAGAATATTGGCACGGGTTCCGACCTGCGTTTCAAGCAACTGATCGAACTCGACCCGCTTCTGCATATCGACAATCCCAGCAAGCCGCTGCTCAAGCAACTGCTGGAGAACGAACAGTACCAAAAGACCTACCTGTCGCATATGCGCCAAATTGTTTTCGATCACTTCGAAGACGGACAGTACGAGAAACGCGCCCGCGAACTGCAACAGCTCATTCAGGTGGCTTTCGCCAACGATCCGAACAAGCAGTATAGTTTCGAAGAATTCAACCAAAGCCTCGACGAAACGATCGGCAAGAAGAGCCGGATCCCGGGAATCGTCGAACTGATGAGCAAACGCGCAGAATTTCTGGCGAAACACCCGCTTCTGTCCGTCCTGCCGCCGGAGATCCTCGAAACGCAGGTGATCGGCCGGCCTCAGTTCTCCAGCCGCCGGGTGGAAACGTTCCGGGTAACGACCCGGGTGGAAAAATATCCTAAGCGCGTGAAATTGATGTACCGCTTTCACGAGGATGAGCCCTTCCAGGAAGCCATGATGTACGACGACGGCAATAACAACGATCAGGAAGCCAACGATAGCGTATATGGAGTGACGATCGTGCCGCAGGACGGAGAGGAGTCGCTGGAATACTACATCGTGGCCGAAAATGCCTCCATTATCAGCTTTGATCCGCCGAATTACATGTGGGAGCGCTACGTCACGAAACTCGAAGAATTGAACCAGTAGGCCCTAAGCCATTTTGAAGAAATTGACCGATTGAGCCCTTTTCCCATCCCGGAAAAGGGCTTTCTTATCAAATTGAAAAAAACTATGCGCACCTCCCTTCTGCTCTGTCTGTTTTCCCTGCTATGGCTGAACCCGGTCCTCGCACAGAAAAAGGAAAAAACGAATTTCTACGACCCGACCCGGATCGTGGAAGTGAGAATACAGTTTGCCGATCGGAACTGGGACAAACTGCTCGATTCGCTAAAAACGGGAAAAGACGACGACCGGATCCTGGCAGACGTCACGGTGGACGGAGAAAAGTTCGAAAAAGTAGGCGTGCGCTTCAAAGGGAACAGTTCCTACTACAACGTGCGCAATTCGGGCTCGAACAAACTGCCCTTTAATCTCAAATGCAATTTCGAGATCAAAGGGCAGAAGTTCCCCGACAAAGTGGAAACGATCAAGCTCTCCAACGGCTTTCGCGACCCGAGTTTCATCAGGGAAGTGCTCTCCTACGAGATCGCCGGGCAGTATATGCCGGCCCCCCGCGCCAACTTCGTGAAACTCTATGTCAATGGCGATTACATGGGCTTGTACACCAGCACCGAATCCATCGACGAACGCTTCCTCGACGACCATTTCGATGTCGAGGAAGGGGTGTTCTTCAAATGTGATCCGGTCTGGGGAGGTAAGGAAAAAGAGGACTGTCCCGATGGCGATAAGTCCTCCCTGATGTATCTCGGCGACAATCCATACTGCTACCTCGATCTGTATGAGATCAAATCCGATACCGGCTGGACGGAGCTGATCGACCTGACCCGCCTGCTCGCCGAATCGCCCGAGCGCATCGAAGAGATGCTCGACGTCGACCTGACCCTGTGGATGCTGGCCTTTAACATGGTGGTGGTCAACCTGGACAGCTATACCGGCAGGCTTTGCCACAATTACTATCTCTTCCGCTTGCCCAACGGGCGCTTTGTGCCTCTGATCTGGGATATGAACCTCTCCTTTGGGGGCTTTCGCTTTGCCGGCACCGGCCAGGCCCTGTCCAACGAAGAACTGCAGACGCTTAGCCCTTTCCTGCACTACAAGGAAAAGAACCCGAAGCGACCGCTCATAACCCAGTTGTTGTCCAATCCTCTGTATCGCAAGATATACCTCGGGCATATCCGGACCATCCTCGACGACAACTTTACCAATGGGAAATACCTCGAGCGAGGTCGGGAGTTGATGGCCCTGATCGATGAAGAGGTCAAAAACGATACCAATAAGCTTTATACCTACGAGGCCTTTCAGCAAAACCTCGAGTCGACCGCCAAGGCCGGAAAATCCTCCATCATCGGGATCGCCGAACTGATGGAGCCGCGCATCGAATACCTGAGGAACCATCCGGTATTGGCCAAGGCTCCACCTGCCATCAGCAAGGTGGAGGCAATTGAGTATGGACCGACCCTAGCTATCAATGCCGTCGTGGATACCGCAGAAAAAGCGTATCTGGCTTATCGCTGGGATCCCGATGATCCTTTTGTTCTGCTGGAAATGTTCGACGACAGCAGCCACAATGACGAAATGTCCGGCGACGGGATCTGGGGCGCCACTCTGGAGAACAAGAAGGGGTTGCAGTACTACGTAATTGCAGAAGGCGATCGTTCGGCCTCGTTGTCTCCGGCCCGGGCATCCCTTGAATTTTACGAATATTAAGAGATCGCCCATAACTTGGGCGATCTCTTAACTTCCCTTAACGGGGCTTTAACGGCATCTTACCACATGGGCATTCGACATTCGACTACATTGCCGGTATAAACGAATGACCATGAGAACCCATTTTTCAATTCCGATCCTGCTCGTCGTCCTCTTCCTCGCCTCTTGCTCTTCGCCCAGGAAACTGGTCGAAACCGGCAATTACGACGATGCCATCCATACCCTGGTAAATAGGCTTTCGGGCAAAAAGAAGAAAAAAGCGGAACAGGTCGCCGCTTTGGAAGTAGCCTTCGAGA
>JAGQXA010000867.1 GCA_020436865.1 Saprospiraceae bacterium
CGCCCGCTTCGTAGCAGTTGAAGTTCTGCTCGTCGAGCACCATCGACTGTATCCCACAGGCATCGCTCGAGCCCGCATCGATATCTCCCACCGTCACTCCGGCCACCCCGTTGCCGTTCAGCTGGATGGTCACATCCTGGCACTGCGCATCGGGCGCCACGAAGTCGACCACCGCGAAGCTCAACACGCAACTCGCACTGTTGCCGCTGCCGTCGCTTACCGTCACTGTCGTCGATTGCTGCCCCACATCCGAACAGTCGTAGTTCGCTTCGGCGGCCACGGCCGAGGCGATCAGGTCCAGGTAGCTCGCGCAGTTGTCCCACACCTGCAGGGCCTGACCGCCGAGGTTCAGCGTGCCCTGGCCGGTAGCGTCGAGTTCGACCATCACCTCTCCGTCGCTACATTCTACCACGGGCGCCTGTGCGTCCAGTACCGTTACGTCGAACGAACAGTTCGAGGTATTGCCCGCCGCGTCGGTCGCCTGAAAGGTATTGGTCGTCGTGCCCACCGGAAAAGCCGAGCCGCTCCACAACCCGCTCGTTTGCACGAAGGTGCCGGAGCCAGGGCAGTCGTCGGAAGCGGTCACGCTGAAGCTCACCACCGCCGAGCACAGGTCGGTTTCACTGTTCACCGTGATGTCGGCCGGGCAGTTGATGGCGGGCGCCTGGCCGTCTTCCACCGTCACCGTGAAGGAGCAATTGGCCGTCTGGCCCACCGCATCGGTCACCGTGAAGCTATTGGTCGTCGTGCCCAGCGGGAAGAACGAGCCGCTGGCCAGTCCGGCCGTTTGGAACAGAATAGCGCCCGAACAATTGTCGTCGTAGCCCACCAGGTAGTTCACGATGGCGCCGCATTGATCCGGGTCGTTGCCGACCTTGATGTTGGCCGGACAGGAAAGCGTAGGCGCCTGATGGTCAACCACCGTCACCGTAGCGGTACAGGTACTGCTGTTGCCGTTCACATCCGTTACCGTGAGCATGACGGTGTTATCCCCTTTATCGTCACAGGTAAAGCTGTTGGGGGATACGCTCAGGGGTTGGATGTCGCAGTTGTCGTAAGAGCTATTGTCTACCTGTGCTGGCATCACCGTTGCATTGCCGGTATCATCCAGATATATGGTGACATCCTGGCAAAGGGCCGTCGGGTCGATGTCGTCTGCCACCGTCACGGTAGTCGTACAGGTCGCCGATTGCCCGTTGTTGTCGGAGGCCGTCAGCGTGACGGTATTGGCGCCCAGCTGGGAGCAATCAAAGATCAGGGAAGGCTGGCCGTCGATCAGGAAAGAAAGCGCCGTACAGCCCGTGCTGCCGTTGTTGAGCGCTTCGGCGGGAACGGTCGGAGCGGACAGGTTGACGTTCAGGCTCTCGACGCATTGGGCTACCGGCGGCAGGTTGGTGGAGAGGGTAATTGCAGCGTCTGTGGTGCAGCCGTTGGCATCTTCGATGACCAGGGTGTACGCTGTGGTATTTGCCGGAGCAACGGTTATGCACTCCTCATCGCCCAGGACACCGGAAGGACCGGACCATTCGAAGGATATACCGGGCACAAAGAGAAAGTCTCGCCTGGACCGGCCATTGATAGAAGGCAATAGGCTTATGCTCTGGGTGCTTCCATTGGTCAAGTCAACCGCGATCAAACTAGATCCCAGGTAAAGTATGTTGTCGCCCACGTAGACGGTGTACCTCCCGGATACACTTCCCAGGGAGACTATCAGGGTGCTGGCGCCATTTGTAAGGTTAATCTCGAAAATCTGGACAGGAAAACCGGTGGTGTAGATCAGGCGGTTGTGGTCAAAATCGTAGGTTAAACCAATGCTCCCGTTGTCGGGTATGGCCGGGGATACCGGCAGGTTGGTCGGGGTCAGGTCCGGGCTGGTGTAATCGATTTCGTTGATCACTCCACCAGGAAAGGCGGCGAACAGATTCCCCTGTAGGTCGAAGGCAATGGCTTCGACAAGGTTGGAACTGTCTGTAGAGAAGACAGGCCCTAACGCCGTGAGGGCATTGGTCTGCAGGTCGAGCGTGAAAAGCGTGCGGAAGCCGTTGTTTAAGGCCACCACGAAAGCCTCTTTTGTGACCGGGTTTCTGGCTATGGCGTAATTGGAGGCAATGGAAGGCCCGGAATAGTTGGCTACCTGCGTCAGGGTGTGGGTGTTGAGGTCTGTATCGAATTTTCTAAATTCTCCGGCCCCTGTTAAAACATACATGAGCCCGGGGAGCGAAGTGACTGAGGAGCACAGTTCCACTTCCGTGTCGGGACAGACCGTCGTCGGACTGTCCGGAACGATCGAGAGCGGAGACATTTGCGGGTAGCTGTCGATAGTAAAGCATTGGCTGGCCGAAGCGCCACAGCTTCCTGAGGAAGAAACCGTGACACAATAGACGCCAGTGGCAAGATCGGAGATCGTCGCCGTTTGCTGGCCGTTGCTCCAGGAATAGGTGGCTCCGGGAAATTCGAGAGCGGAAACCGTACCGTCGGAAACGCCGTAGCAAATATTGGCCGTCCCCGTCAACGCAATGCCCGTCTGGAAGGAAATAGCGCCATGCGAGGCTCCCACGCCTTCCGTAACCCGGAATTCCACCTCATCGTTGGGGCCCAACTCGCCGATCCATACGTCGCTGTGGGTATCGCAGCAGCCTATATGCTCCCATACCATCAGACCGTTGATCCACAACTGCGCCGCATCATCGTGGCTATCGATGTTGATCGAGTAGATATCGCAGGGGAAGCCTTTGCGCTTGGCGCTGAAGGAGTGGTTGTCGTTGTCCACCGGGCAACCTTGATAGCCGGAAGCAAAGGAGGGAGAAACCACGGAACTCCACTGGTTCTGGCTGTTAAAATTCAGGCTGTTCACCGTGTAGTAGCCCGCGTAATTGGCGTTCCAGGAGTCGCCGGTGTCTGCTTCGCCGCCGGCGTTCCAGGCATACACGTTCCAGGCGTTGTCGCCGAATTCGGCCGGATCGCCGACAGGGCCTTGAGCTGATGCAGATGCAGAAATCGAACATCCGTTTCCATTGTCAAGGGTCACCGAGTAGGTGCCCGGCTCGGTGATGAGGATGGAGGGAGTACTTTCTCCGGTTGACCACAGGTAATCACCGGCAGGGTTACCCTGTACCGCCAGGGTGGCGGGAGAAGAGCTGCACAAGTCGTTCAGGCCCGTCAAAGATGGTGTAAGGGGCTGTAAGACGATGGAGCCATTGGAATTGCCCAAGCCTTCCGTTACCCGGAACTCTACCTCACTGCTCGCATCCAGAAACCCGGTCCATACGTTATCCTGCGAACTGCAACAGGGTGCATCCCAAACCATTACGCCGTCTACCCAAAGCTGGGCGTAATCGTCGTGACTGGTCACATTGATTTGGTAGTAACCACAAGGTAAACCTTTGCGCTTGGCGCTCCAGGAGTGGTTATCGGCATTCACCGGACATCCCTGGTAACCGGATGCCGAAGAAGGAGAGGCCCATGCCCCCCAATAGTTGGTGGAATTAAAATTGAGATTCGCGTCGGTGTAGTATCCGGCGTAATGGGTATTCCAGGAATTTCCGGTATCGGTTTCTCCACCGGCATTCCAGGCATATACGTTCCAGACGTTGTCGCCGAATACAGCCGGATCGCCTGCCGGGCCGAAAACATCGGTGGAAGCGGAGATCGAACAACCGTTGCTTCCGCTTAGGGTCACCGAATATGTGCCCGCATTGATGATGGTAATGGATGAGGTGGTCTCGCCTGTCGACCAGAGGTAGTTGCCGACCGGATTGTTGGCCAGGGCGAGCGTGGCGCTGCCACCGTCGCACAGATCCCCGGCTTGGGTGACTTGCGCCGTGATCTGCTGGAAGGACAGGGAGCCACGAGATGCACCCTCGCCTTCCGTTACGCGGAATTCCACTTCGCTGTCGGCGTCCAGGAAACCCTCCCAAACATTGGGGTGGCTCTGGCAGCAGCCGATAAACTCCCAAACCATCGCGCCGTCGATCCACAATTGGGCGGCATCGTCGTGACCAGTCACGCTGATCTTGTAATAGCCGCAGGTGAAGCCCCTGCGTTTGGCACTCCAGGAGTGATTGTCGTCACCCACCAGGCAACCCTGATAGCCGGGCGCCGAGGAGGGAGAAGCCAGGGAATTCCACTGGTTCTGGCTGTTGAAATTCAGGTCTGCCGTGGTGTAATAGCCCCGGTAGTCGGTATTCCAGGAATCGCTGGTGGGCGTGGCGCCGCCGGCGTTCCAGGCGTAGACCCGCCACTCGTTGTCGCCGAATACAGCCGGGTCGCCGGGGGGCGGAACTTCCTGGGTAATGGTAATGCTGTTGCTGGTAGCGATCAGCGGATAGGCGCAGGGTTCGGTGCTGCTCATTTCACAATTGACCACATCGCCGATGCTCAGATTGGTAGTGGTGAAGGTGGAGGTATGGATCCCGACGGCTACGCCGTTGACCATCCAGTTGTAGAAGGGCGAAAGGCCGCCATTCACCGGGCTGGCGGTATAGGTGATCCCAACGCAGCTGGTTTCGGCGGGCCCGCTGATCGTTACAGATGGGGTAGCCGGCGTCTGCGTCTGCTGGTATTCAAAGGCGCCCATGTCGGTCAGGGCTTCCGAAAGGCCATAGGAGTTGAACGGACGCGGTTGATCGTCGTAGTCTACCCCCGGAGCGCCGGAATTGGTGCCCAGGTCCACGGCGGGAGAGCAGGCCTGGAGGTGCAGATCGCCCGCCGTACCCAATCCAATGGGCGGTTGGCTGACGAAGAGCGGGTCCAGGTTCAGGTTCCCTGTCCCGGGGTAAACCCCGCTGCCTTGTTGGACGATGGAATGGGAGACATTGGCAAAAATACCCGGATTGGCGTCGATGCCCGAACTGTTGCCCCAGAGGATGCAGTTTACGAGCGATAGGTTCGTGGAAAAAGTGTATATAGCGCCGCCGTCGATACTGAGGAAGGCCGAATTACCGGACATGCTGCAATTTTTCAGCACTGGAGCGCCGCTTCCTCCGAACGAAAGTCCGCCTCCAAAAGTAGAGGTATTGCCGATAAATTGGCAGTTGGTGAGGCTGGGCGAGCTATCTTGTATCCTTACCCCGCCACCGCTATTGTCCGCTGCATTTCCGGCAAAAAGGCATTGGTTTAGAACTGCGTCGGAACTAAAACTAAAGAAAATACCGCCGCCGACAAATGCCGTATTGGAGGTAAAAATACAGCGGTTCAAAGTACCCGAACTTGCAGAGTAGGCGATCCCCCCTCCGGAGCCAGCGTTATTGCCCGTGAAGGTGCAATCATTCAGCGTGGGACTGGAATCTGAATTATTCATACCGCCGCCAAAGCTGAGAAAAGCGGTATTCGAGATGAAACTACAATTATTCAGCACGGGCGATGATCCGCTAAAATTGGTCATTCCGCCGCCGCCGTTGAAACCTGTATTTTGAGAAAAAACACAGTTGGCCAATATGGGGGATGCCCCTTGGTTCAACATCCCTCCGCCGCCGCCGCTGATATTTTGAGAAAAGGTGCAATCGTTGAGGATCGGGTTGGCGTTGATGTTCCGCATTCCGCCGCCGCCGAATTCGGAAGTGTTCCCGGTAAAGGTACAATTGTCAAACACAGGAGCGGCGCCACCCGAATTAAGCACGCCGCCGGCGCCCTCGTCAAAGGTCAGGTTCCCGGAAGAATTCGAAGAAAAGGCGCATTCGATAAATACGGCTGCCGAAGAACCATTGTTGACTACGCCGCCGCCGGCAGCTCCGGCCGTATTGTTGGAAAATGTGCAATGGGAGACTGCAGGGTGGGAGTCCTGATTATACAGGCCGCCGCCGTTAAACAAGGCGCTGTTGTCGCTGAACTGGCAGTGACTGATCCCCGGACTGGAGCTTTGGTTGTACATCCCGGCGCCTCTCCGCTCGATATTAGCCAGACCGTCCGCATTCCCATCCCTGATGGTAAAACCGTCGAGCAGGGCCGTATTGTCAATGTTTTGATTGAAAATGACGTGATAGGAATTGTCGGTACTGTCGTTCACCACCCCGATATCACCGCTCAGAATAGTCTCGTTGACGGCCCAGTCGCGGTCGTCCAATAGCGCTTCGGCACCCGCGAAGCCGCCGTAGATCGCCACGCCGTCTTTCATGTAAAAAGAGATCGTGCGATCGGTACCGGCAGTGGGTTTATACGTACCCGCCGCAACCCATACCTCGTCGTTGGCTGCCGAGGCATCGATCATGGCCTGCAGATCGGCTGATGCATCTGCCCAGGAGGAGCCGTCGCCGGCGCCGCTGGCTACCGGCTTGACGTAACGGATCGTCTGTGCCTGGGCAAAAGTGGCAGACATCGCCAGGAAGAAAAACAGAGAAGCAAATCGTTTCATGATGACTCTATTGGTTTGTGGATGAACATTTTGACAAATGTATCCCCAAAGCGTCCGGAGGGACTTCCAATATCTGGTCAACGATCACCGCTCATGTTGCATAGGGGCTGAAACACTCACTTTTTCAGCTGGCTGGGACGCATGCCGAAGGCTTCTGTGAAGGCATCCGAGAAATAGGCGGGCGTGGAGAAGCCCACCTCGTAGGCCACCTCGCTAACGTTCATCTCCGTGGTTTCCAACAGTTCTTTTCCGTATTGCAGGCGGATGGCGCGGATGAAGAGGGAGGGCGACTGTCCGGTGAGGGCTTTGACCTTGCGGAAAAGCTGACTGCGGCTCATGCCCACGATCTGGGCGAGCCGGTCGATCTCGAAGTCGGGCTCGGAGAGGCGCTCCATGACGATGGCGCGGATCTTTTGCAGAAAGGCGTCTTCAATCTGCAGGCTCTTGTCTTCCGCCGGCTCAAGGGGCCGAGCGCCGGCGTAACGCGCCCGCAGCCGCTGCCGCAACTCGAGCAGGTTGCGCGTGCGCACGAGCAATTCTTCCCGGTTGAAGGGCTTCGACAGGTAGTCGTCGGCGCCGCGCTCCAACCCGGCCAGGCGCGACTCGATGCTCGCTTTGGCCGTGAGCAGGATGATGGGGATATGACTGGTTCGCTCGTCGTGCTTGAGGGTATCGCAAAGCTCCAGCCCGTCCTTCTCCGGCATCATCACGTCGCTGACGATGAGGTCGGGGATGAGTTCCAGGGCTTTTTCCATACCTTCCTGGCCATCCGCCGCCTCGACGATCCGGTACTCCGGCTCGAGGATCTCGCGGATGAAGGCGCGCATGTCGGGGTTGTCTTCTACCAGAAGGAGGGTGTTGTCGCGATCGAGTGCTTCGGCTTCGGCGTGCTGTGGGAGTACCTGCTCTTTTCCAAAGGGCAACCGGATGGTAAACCGGGTCCCCTGCCCAACCCTGCTGACCACGGAGATCGTTCCCTGGTGTAGCTCCACCAGTTCCTTCACCAGCGCCAGCCCGATGCCGGTGCCCGGCGCTTCGGTGCGGGTAGCCTCGGCGCCCTGAAAAAAGCGGTCGAAGATGTGCTCCAGCTGCCCTTCAGGGATGCCGGGGCCGGTATCGGTCACATCGATCTGCAGCCAGTCGCCGGTTTCCGCCAGCGAAACGCCCACCGCAATGCGCCCGCCTTCGGGCGTGAACTTGACGGCGTTCGACACCAGATTGGTCAGCGCCTGCTCCAGCTTGTCGCGGTCGAAATACAGGAAGGCGTTTTCCAGGCTGCTTTCGAAAGTCAACCCGACGTTTTTGGAATCCGTTAAAGATTCGAACGAATAGGTGATGCCTCTGGCGATGGGAAGGAGATCTTCGAAGCGCAAGTCGAGCCGCATCTTTCCGGCGTCGAGCTTCGACAGGTCGAGCAGTTGGTTGATCAGGCGAAGCAGGCGCTGTGCGTTGCGCTGGATGAGTTGGTATTCCTTGGCCTTCGCAGCCTCCGGCTGAGTGGATAAAAGGTTCTCCACCGGCCCCAGAATAAGGGTGAGTGGGGTGCGGAACTCGTGGGAGATGTTGGCGAAGAAACGGGACTTCATTTCGTCCAGTTCTTTCAGTTTTTCATACTCCAACTGCTTCATCTCCCGGAGGTGCTTCTTCCGGATGCGCCGCAACTCAGCTTTCCAAAGCAGGTAGATGCCTCCTGCCAGGAGTAAAGCATAAACGAAGTAAGCGGCCCAGGTGCGGTAGAAAGGCGGGAGTATGGCGATCTCCCCCACGGCCTCCTCGCCGATCATGCCATAAATGTTGCGGGCCCGCACCCGGAACCGGTAGTTGCCTGGCGGCAGCCCCGTGTAATCTTTATACGTCTCCTGGGTCCAGTCCGACCACCCTTGGTCGTAGCCTTCGAGCCAATACTGGTACTCGTTGGCCGATTCGTCGTCGTAGCTGGGCGCCGCATAGCGGAAGCGCAGGGAGTTGAGGGCAAAGTCTAGTTCCGGAAGTTGGGGCGATACGCCGGCGCCACCATACAATAACGAATCACCCTGGGCCGTGATCTGGCGGATCAGGGTTTGAAAGGGAATGTCGTGGGTGGAAGGCACGGCGCCGTTGTACCGCACTACGCGATTGGTGCCGCAGATCCAGGCGATCTGTTCGTGGGCCGGATCGGGATAGGCGGTAAAAACGGGCATCGAAGCGATGCGCAGGAAGGGGCTTTGATCCCACTCGTAGGTCCCGTTGCCTTTTCGCCGGGCGACCCCCGAATGGGCGTTGTCGTCGGCGATCAACCATGCGTTTTCCCGGGCGTCGGAGCCGACGTTGAACAGGCCGACTTCCGGATCCGGGAGGTTTTGGATCAGGGCGGTGTCCAGAAAAAACCGCCCTTCCGCATCGTCGAAGCGGAAGATGCCCCCCAGTGTGGCAAAACGGAGCCCCCGGTCGGTATAAAAAGGCACGACGGGGTTAGGAGGCGGCAGGCCCTGCAGGGTGTCGAAATGAACGATTTCGGGCTGCCGGGAATAGCCTTTTGAAAACCCGATCCGGTAGATGCCGGTGAAATAATCCGTGAGCCACAGGTCGTGCTCCCGGGTTTCAAAAACATGCCGGATCTCTTGGTCGAGACCCACTATCCGGCCTTCATCCCGCCATTGGCCGTTCTGAAAGTAAATGGATCCCAGTCCCGACTGCGTGCCTGCAAATACCCGGTTCGGATCGTCCTGGGAATGAAGCAGGGAGAACACAAACCCATCGGCTATGCGCCGGCCTTGCAGGCCTTTGACCGCAAAGATCCCGTCGAAGGTGCCCACCAAAAGGGTGGCGTCAAACGGCTGAAGGGTCCAGCATTGGGGCGGCACACCGGCTACCCGGCCGAACCTGCCGCTGCCTTCATCCAGGTAGAACAAGCCCATGATGGTCGCAAAGTAGAGGCGGCCTTCGTGGCGGACGACCTCCCAGGCGCTGCCTTCGATGCCGTCCCTTTCTTCGAAATAACGGAACGGACTGCCCGTCTCCGCCCGGGCGATCCCGACCTGCATGCCCATCCACAGGGCGCGTTGGCGGTCTTCGTACAGGGCCAGCACGGCATCGTCCTGCAGGCCGCTGGATTTGTCGAGGCGTTCCAGGATACGACCATTGGCATCGATCACGATCGCGCCTTCCAGCATGGTACCGATGGCTATGCGGTCGCCCGACAAGACCGTGGCGGAGTAGACATTCCCCCGGCGAAAGATCTCGTCGGCCTCTGTAGCGAACAGTTCCGGGTATCGGCCGTCGTAAAGGAAAAGGCGATTTTTCTGGGTGACGATCAGCATGCGCTCGCCAAGGGGTAACATAGCCTGTATCCTCTCATCTAAAAAGACCTCGCCACCCGGAGCAGGTTGGAGCGAGCCGTCGACCATTTGCGAGAGCCCTGTTCCGGTTTCCTCGACATAGAACCGGTCGTGCACCCAGAAACCAAAGTGGTATTCCGTGCGCGCCGGCCAAATACGGATTTCTTTTCCATCCCAGCGGAAGATATACCTGGCGGAAACGAAATAGACGCCCTCCGGCGTAGCGAGCGTTTGCCATACGTCGGCGAAGTCGCGTTGGGATTCGTCGATATAAGACAGCAAGGAAACAAACTGCAACTGCCGGGCCGAATCCGGCGCCAGGTATCCGAATTGTCCGTAGCCGCCCACGAAAACCCGGTCTTGTGCGTCGATCGCGAGCGAGCGGACAATCCGGAAATTGCCGAGCGGTACCAGGCGCCAGGAGACCCCGTCGTATTCGAGCAAGCCGTTGCTGTTGCCCACGTACATTACTCCCCGGCTATCCTGCCCGATGGCCCAGTTTTGGTTGTTGGCCTGGTATTCGGAAGGAGGATAATTTCGAAAGAAAGCCGTGCCGGAAGGAGCAACGGAGGATTGGGCCGTTAATTCGAAAACTCCCAAGAACAAAACGGGAAAGAGCAACCACCCCGTCAGCGCCACCCCGTTCTTTTGAAAGGCTTTCCCGCGTTCCGGTCGAGATAAAAAGGACTTGCGAATAACACGGCCGGCAGCTGCATTATTCGCAAGTCCTTTTCCTTTGGGCAGCACTTCATCCATGGCAAGCAGATGAATAGCGAATTAGGGATCGACAAATATAAAAAGGTGGGGTGCCAAATACAACTAAATTTCAGGGAAACCGGGCGCCAAAAATCCTCGGGGATCTTTTATTTCCTTCCGACATCGTCGGTCAGGAGATCGACGATGCCCCTTCGCCGGTCTCCTGACCGGCATTCCGGGGGGCGGTCAGGAGACCGCAGATTGGTGGTAGTAAGTCGGGAGACTTACGACATCGGGGATATCAGTAACAAGTTGCTTTCCTAGTGGGTCTACAGCGCCCGCCGAAGCATTCGCGAAGGCGGGCTTTGTTTTTTATGAAAAAGGCTTGGAGTTGAACCAAGCCTTTTTCAATTTGAGGATTGGCAAGCAAAACCCACCTACGCTCGTTTCGGTCTCCTGACCGAAACTTTCTAGCACGCCCGGTTCCCTGACCTGCACTGAATTCTCCGGCTTCGAAGTACGGCCATGGATCGTACGGCTTCCCGGTTCCGTCATGGATTCCCCCAATCGAATACTATTTCTTTTCCCCAAGGCTGGCGACCAGAAAACGATAATCTTCGATCCAAAATCATCCGTCGGCTTTCGATTCAGTAATCCACTGGAAATCAAAAGGGGAAAGTGCGCTTTTCACTATAAAGAGGGCAGAATTGACGTCCGGATTCCGCGAAAAATGTCGGTTGCCAACTGCCGGAGATTTGGTAATTAAGCGATCCGATGGCTAAGCGATCGGATCGCTACAGGAGGTTTTTTCGAGTTTATTCTAAAAATTAGCGCTAATTTTTAGGATTATCTCTGAAAATTAATGATCTTACATGAAAATACCATTAATGATCACCCGTACACTTCAATCGAAAATCGAGGAAACCTTGGGCAGCCAACGAAAGGTAATCATTTTGTATGGGGCCAGGCAGGTAGGTAAGACGACGCTGATCAGGAGGATATTGAGCGGATTGCATTTGAAAGCTTTGGAGATAAACGCTGATCAGCTGAAATACAACGACGTATTGGCAAGCCGGGACTTGCGCCAGATGCAGGAGTTGATCGGGGATCATCAATTGTTGTTTATCGATGAGGCTCAGCGAATCCCGGATATCGGCATAAATCTTAAGATCTTGCACGATGGGATGCCCCACCTGCAGATCATAGCCACTGGATCTTCCTCCTTTGAGTTGGCAAATAGTGTCCGGGAACCTTTGACCGGTCGAACGCGTACTTTTCAGCTGTTTCCGGTATCTATGGGTGAATTGATCCGACAAAAAACGGCTTTTGAGCTGAAAGACGAGCTGGAAAGGTTTCTCTTATATGGGATGTATCCTGAAGTGATCGAGTTGGTTGGCAAAGATCAGAAGTTGATCCATCTTCAGGAGTTGACATCAGCCTATCTGTACAGGGATATTTTGCAGTTGGCAAATATCAGGCATTCGGATAAGCTCCATAAACTGCTCAAGTTGTTGGCTTTTCAGGTCGGCTCTCTCGTTTCGGTACACGAATTGGCCAAGACGCTCGAAATGAGTCATGAGACGGTGAATCACTACATTGACCTCTTGGAAAAGGGGTTTGTCATCTTTCGATTAACAGGGTTCAGCAGGAATCTTCGGAAAGAGGTGGCCAAGATGAGCAAGATCTATTTCTATGATCTGGGTATCCGCAATGCGTTGATAGACAATTTTAATCCCCTGGACCTACGTCCCGACAAAGGTCAACTCTGGGAAAATTTCTTACTGGTAGAGCGTTGGAAGAAAAGGGCATATCTAAATCGATTTGACAATATGTATTTCTGGCGAACTTACACAGGGGCAGAATTGGATTACATAGAAGAGTCGGGGGGGAGTCTTAGTGGGTTTGAATTCAAATATCGTCCTCAAAAGCCCCGCCCCCCTAAGACTTGGCTGGAAACTTACCCTGGCGCCACATTCACGCAGATCGATCGCGAAAATTTCCTGGAGTTTGTGGTTTAGCCCCGATCGGGAAGACTTACGACATCGGAGGCGGTGTCCGCCGTTTCAAAGATATTCAAACCACTCTCGCTTGCACATACATATATCGAACCATGAGAATAGCCCATTTCACTCTCGCTGTCCAGATATTCTTCCTCACGAACCTCCTTGCTCAACCGGGAACCTTCGACCACACGTTCTCCGATGATGGAATTGCACTCATTCAAGCGGGCAGCCAGTCGAACATCGCCTGGGATATGGAGGTGGCCCCGGATGGCGCCATTTGGCTTGCCGGTGTGATCAATGACGACGGTTTTCGTCTGGGATTATGCAAATTAACGTCAGAGGGCTCTCTGGACCTCGGTTTCGGCGAGGGCGGTTATGTGGCCCACCAGATCGAGGGACACCCGAGCTGGGCCTATGGTCTGGCTATTCAACCCGACGGAAAATTGGTGGTGGCCGGACAGATCGACATCGGCAACAACAACGAGATGTTGCTGGTTCGTCTGCTCCCGGATACCGGCTTGCCGGATACGACCTTTGGGGAAAATGGCGCCGTCATCTTGCCGAACACTTATGAAGCGAGGGACGTGATCGTCGATCAAACCGGCAGGATACTCCTTTGCGGGTATATTTTTTCAGGTACTTCGGCGAGGTTCTATGTTGCTCGCTTCCTGCCGAACGGGCAACCCGACGGCGCCTTCGGCCAGGGAGGAGCTTACATTTCCAGCTATTCACCGGCCGACTATCTGGAGGAACTGATGGTTCTTCCCGATGGAAAGATCCTCGCCGTGGGGAGGACGATCGAATCTACTTTCGGGGGAAGCTTCGCCCTCCTGCGGTTAAGTGAAAATGGCGTTGAGGATCCGACCTTTTCCGGCGACGGCCTTGCGGAAGCCAGGATCACAAGCTGCGAGAACTGCGAATTCGCCTACCATCTGGCATTGCATTCCGACGGGCGGATCGTGGTCGTCGGCACGTCGGATCAGGTGCTCGCGGTGGCCCGCTTTTTACCTGACGGCGCCATCGATCCGTCCTTCGGAAACGATGGAGTGGTGCTCGAACCGATTCCGATCGCCTCCATTGGCAGGGGGATTGTCGTGCAGCCCGACGACAAGATCGTCGTGGCCGGATATGGCTGGACCGCCGGCGTGCCGCAGCATTTTTTCCTTGCTATCCGCTATAACGAAGATGGAAGCCGCGATCTCGAATTTGCCCAGGACGGGCTGATCCAGGAAGACCTTCTCCAAGACGGGATTGCTGATTTTGCCCTTTGTGCCGCGCTGCAAAACGATGGAAAGATCCTCATTGCAGGCTATAGCGTTATGCACTTCCTGGTTGTCCGACTTATCTCGGGGCTAGCCTTTTGCGAGAAGGAGGATGAAATTTCCACCGATCAGGTGAAGTGGCTATGTAACCCAGTGCGCGGACCTTTCCTGTTCTTACAAGTCCATTCCTGCGAAAACCAGTCGATCTCGCTTTCGATCTACGATCCAGCCGGCCGCCGGGTTGAAACGCAGGTCCGGCAAATTCTGGCTGGGCCACAACGACTGGAAGTGGACCTCGGTGCATCTCTGATCCCGGGTGTTTACTTCTTGCAGGTGCATTTCCCCTCCGGCAGCCAGACCATAAAGTTTCTGGTTGTTCCGTAGCCCGATATCGTCGATCTCCCGATCGACGATGCTCCTTCGCCGGTCTCCTGATCAGCATTTTTGGGAACGGTCTGGAAACCGCAGATTGGCCGTCGTAAGTCTGGACCCTTGCACCACCGCGGCGATCGAGCCACTGTCTTAAAAAATGGAGAATCTTAGAAATGGAGTGTCTAAGACACTCCATTTCTAAGACATACCCTCTCAATTCTTGCGAGTTTCCCGATTTTGCCGACCAATCGTGCGAAACAGGCGTGGCCGATCATCTCCGCAATATCGTCGGTCTGTGCCTGATCAAGAAAGGGCTGGATCACAGAATAACGAACGGCGCCCCACAACAACGGGGCGCCGTTTGTTCTCCATGAGCCTAAGCTTTCTACCGGATCAAAATCAACTGCTTCGTCAACACCTCCGTCGAACTCTGCAGCCGCA
>JAGQXA010000178.1 GCA_020436865.1 Saprospiraceae bacterium
AAACCGACCTCACTGTTCCAGCTGAGTTCGGGGTCCAGTTCGTAAACTACGCCTGCGCTCGTAATGGCGTCGACGATGCGCGGCGGAGCGAATCCGCGGTGGATCCCTCCGAAGATCGTCCAGCGGTTGTTCAGGTTATAGTTCAATCCGAAGCCCGGGATCAGTTGGGAGACCTGGCTGTCGGAGGAGATCAGGGTGTCGAGGCCGGACGTTCGGAAGATCTCGCGTTCGAACCGGTAGTGCTCGATGCGTAGGCCGATCGAAAGGCGCCAGTTGGGGCTCAGGTCGATCTGGTCTTGTACAAAGGCGCTGAGCGCTTGCCCCCGTCGGGCTTCGTCGTTGAGGAGGTCGCCGGAACGGGCATCCGCCTTTTGGCCGTTGACCCGTTGCTCCAGGCCAATTTCGTAGTGAAAGCGTAGGCCGGCATCGAGTTTGTTTTGCAAGCCCCGCACTGGAAAAAAGGCTGTCAGGCGGGGCTCGATGCCGGCTACGGCAAACTGACGGTTGCGATGCCCATTCGACCCCAGCATATAAATGGCGCCGCCGCTGATGTTCTGGTCGCCCCAAACCACTCCGGTCTGCCCCGGACTTGCCGGATCGTAGGTGAAATCCTGTCGTTGCCAGTTGCGAACGGTCTGGTATCCGTAGGCGATCGTTTTGAGTTTCAAAGAAGGCCGGAATCGCAGCTCATGGCTGAGGCTGGCCGAGATCCGCTCGACGTCGAGCCGGTCGTCGGGGGCCAGCACCTGATAGTCCTGACCTCCGGAGTCGTACATGCTTTGCGTCAGGCCGACATAGGTGGAATTCGAGTGCTCCCGGTAGTATCCGAGCTTGAGACCGGCAGTAGACCTTTCACTAAGCTGTAAGCGCCATTTGCCGCTCAGGTCGTGCAAGCGGAAGGAGGTCGGGCCGATCTCGTCGCCGCGCTTGTGCAGGTAGTTTAGCTGGAATCCGGCGTTGCCGAAGGTGTTTCCATAGCCCGCCAGGCCGCTGAAGTAACCGCCCTGTCCTCCCTGCAAACGGATCCGCCCACTGCTCTCCGAAGGCGGATCGGCGGTGATATAGTTGATCACTCCGCCTACGGTTTGCGGACCGAAGAGGATCTGCCCGCTACCTTTCAGAACCTCTACGCTTTCCATGCGGTCCATCGCCGGCGTGTAGTACATCTGGGGTTCGCCATAGGGATTCAGGGCGACGGGCGCCCCGTCTTCCAGGATCAGGACCTTCCCACTCCGGTCGGGATCCAACCCGCGTATGCCGATGTTGGCGCGAAGTCCGAGACCCTCTTCATCGACGACATGCAGACCGCTGATCGTTCGAAAGACTTCGTTGCCGCTGATCGGCTGAATGGCGCGGATCGTCTTGGCAGGAATGAAGGCGGCGGAGCCCGGAATATCGCTCAGTAAAGTGGGTTTTGTTCCCAGAACCCTGACCGAAGGAATGTCGTACCCTTGCACCGGGGCCTGGTTCAGGCTGTCCTGATTTGCAGCGGGCGGTTGGGCCGGTAGGGCCATTGTCAGACCGAGAAGGAGAAGCAAACACGACAGGAGGGGTAGCGTCTTGAGCATTTGATTGGATTTAGATTTATTCTAAACAATGTCGCAAAGGTAGACGCTGGAAAGCAGCGGTACAATACCGTATTCTGGGCAGGGACATACCTAAGATTAGGTAGCAGGAAGGATGTTAGACCGGCAGGTTATGGGGTAACCAAGCCCTGATTGAAGGCATAGCGCACGAGTTCCGAAGCCGTACCGATCCGGAGTTTGCGCATGATGTTCTTGCGGTGGGTATACACCGTATGAGTGCTCAACTTGAGTTCGGCCGCGATCTGTTTGGCGACCAGTCCGCTTGCGATCAGGCGAACGATCTCCACCTCGCGTGGCGTCAGGGGGGTGGGGGTGCAATCGTCCTCTTTGCCAAACGATCGCTCCAGGATGTGATTGATAATGTTATTGCAAAAGAATTTCTCGCCCCGGGCCGTCGCATAGATCGCGTCAATGATCTCTTCTTCTCCGCATTCCTTGGTCAGGAAGCTATTGATCTCCTGCTCGATGGCCTGGTAGATCCGGCTCCGGTCGCTATCGCTGCTGATCACCAATATCCGGCACTCCGGAAAATCCCTGCGCACCGCCATGACGGTTTCCAGTGTAAAATGTTCCGGCTGGTTATAGTCCAGCACCAAAACATCGGGCAATTCTTTCTGCAGGCAGGCGATCAGTTCTTCTTCAGAGGTCGCCTCTCCGATCAGATCGACCTCGCCGACATCCGCCAGCAAGCAGCATAGGCCGTAGCGACTGAGAAACTGCGCGTCGGCCAAAAGGACCTTGATCGGCTTGACAATGGATCTTGGCATCGGAAAAGGAATTCTTCGGCAAAAATAGCGGCAAAGGCTTGCTTTGCCAAGCTAATTTAGACTTAATTTAGATAAACGAGCGCCCTTCGGCGGCGGATGTCCGCCGGTTGCTATTCGGGCATTTTGCTTTACCTTTGCGGCATGTCCGATCAACTGAAGTACGACCGCCGGGGCGTGTCCGCGAATAAGAGCGAGGTCCACGCAGCCATCCAACATCTCGACAAGGGGCTTTTCCCGAACGCCTTCTGCAAGATCCTGCCGGATATCGTCGGCCAGGACGATCAATATTGCAACATTATGCATGCCGATACGGCGGGCACCAAAACCAGCCTGGCCTATTTGTATTGGCGGGAGACGGGCGATCTGAGCGTTTGGGACGGGATCGCACAGGACGCCATCGTGATGAACCTCGACGACATGGCCTGCGTCGGTTGCGTGGATCAGATCGTGCTGTCGTCGACCATCGGGCGCAACAAGAATCTCATCCCCGGCGAGGTCATTACCGCCCTGATCCGGGCCACTTCCAATTTTGTGGAACAGATGGCGGAATATGGCGTACACATTCACCTGGCGGGGGGCGAAACGGCCGATGTGGGCGATATTGTTCGAACCGTCGATGTGGGCTACACGGCCTTCGCGCGCCTGCGACGCGACGAGTTGATCGTCAATCAGATCCAGGCCGGCGATGTGATCGTCGGCTGGAGTTCTTCCGGACAGGCCACCTATGAAACCTCCTACAACGGCGGTATGGGCAGCAACGGATTGACCTCCGCCCGGCACGATGTGCTCGAGCGCCGCTACGCCCGGGAATTCCCGGACAGTTACGATCCCAACACTCCGGAAGAAGTGATCTACGTCGGAAGCCGTACGCTGACCGAGACGATCGTCGCCGAAGGGCACTCGCTGCCGGTCGGCAAATTGATCCTCTCGCCGACCCGTACCTACCTGCCTCCTTTGCAACGGCTCCTTCGCACGAGTCGCAAGGCCATTCACGGGATGATCCACTGCACCGGCGGGGCGCAGACGAAGGTCCTGAAGTTTGTCCGCGACAAGCGGATCATCAAGGATAACCTCTTCCCGACGCCGCCGCTGTTCGAACTGATCCGGAAAGAATCCGGTACTTCCTGGCGGGAAATGTACCAGGTGTTCAACATGGGGCACCGTCTGGAGATCTATCTGCCGGAATCGGAGGCAGGGGCGGCCATCGAAGCCGCAAAGGCATTCGGGATCGATGCGCGGATCATCGGCAGGGTAGAAGAGGCCTCCGGCGAAACGGTCGAATTGCACGCTCCCCACGAAGTTTTTGAATACCGTTGAACTAATTCTCCGCCCTTCTTGTAATACCCTTCGCTATGGCGAAGAAACTCAAATTGCGCGGTAAAGACCTCCTTCGGTTGGGCTACCCGGAAGGGAAGGTCATCGGCTTGGCCATTAACCTCATGTTGGAGAATTACCGGCGCGAGGACCTTGGGAGCGTGTTGGGCTTGTTGAGCTCCGTTTTGAACGAACCGGAGAAATACCGGAACGACCCTGTGCTGGGACGGATCGTCGCCGAACTGCATCCGCCGCAGCGCGAACCGGTCGACTGCCTTGCCCTGGAAGATCGCGCACTCGACTATCCGGTCTACGGAAGCGGAGGGATCGAAGCGGGCGCCCACCGGCAAATGGAAGTTGCCATGCGATTGCCGGTGGCCGTTGCCGGCGCGCTGATGGCCGACGCCCACCAGGGCTACGGCCTTCCCATTGGCGGAGTCCTCGCCACCGAAAACGCCGTGATCCCGTACGGCGTAGGCGTGGATATCGGCTGTCGAATGTGCCTGACCTTGTACGATCACCCTTCGACCATGTTGGACGAAAAGCGCGAGCAGCTTACCCGGATGCTCGGCGCTCATACCCGTTTCGGGCAGGATGAATTCGATCGCCCGTACGACGACCCCATTTTCGACCGACCGGAGTTCGACGAGATCCCGATCGCCAAGCAACTCAAGCAACGGGCCCGCAAACAGATCGGAACCTCCGGTTCCGGAAACCACTTCGTCGAGTTCGGTTTGGTGCGCCTCGTCGATCCGGGAAACGAACTCGGCTTGCCGGCCGGAGAATACCTTGCTTTGCTTTCGCATTCCGGCTCGCGTGGACTCGGCGCGAACATCGCCCGGCACTATACGAAGCTGGCGATGGAGCGCTGCCCCTTGCCCAAAGAGGCCAAACATCTGGCTTGGCTGTCGCTCGATTCGGAAGAGGGGATGGAGTACTGGTTGGCCATGAATCTGGCGGGCGATTACGCCTCGGCCTGCCATCATCACATCCATCGGCGGATAGCGGAGGCCCTGGGCCGTAGCCCCCTGGCCATGGTAGAGAACCATCACAATTTCGCCTGGCGGGAAATACAACCCGACGGACGCGAGCTCATCGTACATCGCAAAGGCGCGACGCCGGCGCAGAAAGGGGTTTTGGGAGTGATCCCGGGTTCGATGATCGCCCCCGGTTACATCGTGCGCGGAAGAGGGGAGGGTGCGGCCCTGCAATCGGCCTCTCATGGCGCCGGTCGGGTCATGTCGCGCACGGTCGCCCGTAATTCTATCACCCGGTACGAGCTGAAGAAAGTACTGGAGGAGAATGGAGTGTCTCTGCTAGGCGGAGGCCTGGATGAAGCTCCCATGGCCTATAAGGACATTGCGGAAGTCATGCGCGCCCAGGAGTCTTTGGTGGAAGTGGTGGGCACCTTTCACCCGCGGATCGTCCGGATGGACGACTGATCCTTCCCGGTTTCAGGTAATTGTCGGCAAGAATCCTCCTGGAAGCGCCCATTTTTTTTGCCGATCCCTTATCTTGCAGGATCATTCTTCACCAAATCTTATCGTCCCATGCACCGTTTACTGACGCTTTTCGCCCTGCTGACCGGCTTTTCCCTGCTATTCCCTGCCTGCAATTCCGGCGGTGATCCGGAATTGGTCGTCACCAACGAGATTACCATCGAAGTCTTTCTTCCCGCGGAAGGCGAAGTCATTTCCATGGCCGCCTCGAACAGCAAGATCGACCTGAAAGTGCAGGCGCAGGCCGAAGTGGAATTGCACCAGATCACCATGTCCATCTATCCGGAAGGCGACGAAAGCAACCCGATCTGGGAAAATGAAGGCCATGGCGACGGAAATGAACTCTGGGAGTATGGCGGCGAAGTAGCCCTCTCCAATTTCAATACGATGGGCAACTTCGTACTGCAGGTCACCGCCTGCGGAGAGCACATGTGTCAGGGCTCGAACATCGTCACGGTATTGCGCAATTTCGAGATCACGCCCTGATCCGGCAACAAGGCGCCGAAGGATCAGGGGTCTAGCGGTTTTTTCCGGAAGACGCCCGTGTAGTTTTCCGGGCTGATCTTTTTCATTTCTTCTTTTACTTCCTGCCGCACATCCAGACCGTCGATGAAGCGGTGGATATCGTCGCGCGTGACGCTGGCCTTGCCGCGGGTGAGTTCCAGCAGGGTTTCGTATGGCTTGGGGTATGCTTCCCGCCGCAAGATGCTTTGCAGGGCTTCGGCGACCACGACCCAATTCCCCTGAAGGTCCTCCTGAATTTTGACTTCGTTTAGCAACAACTTGTCCAGCCCTTTCTCGATCGATTGCAGGGCGATCAACATATGCCCAAAGGGCACGCCAATGTTGCGCAGCACCGTGCTGTCGGTCAGGTCGCGCTGCAGGCGGGAGACCGGCAGTTTTGCCGCCAGGTGCTCGAGCAGGGCGCTGGCCAGCCCCAGGTTGCCCTCCGCATTTTCAAAGTCGATCGGATTGACCTTGTGAGGCATCGCCGAGGAGCCGATCTCGCCTTTGATCGCCTTCTGCTTGAAGTAGTCCATGGAGATGTACGTCCACATATCCCGGCAAAGATCGATCAGCACCGTATTGATCCTTACCAGGGCATGGAAGATCGCCGCCAGATTATCGTAGTGCTCGATCTGCGTCGTGGGGTACGACCGCACCAGTCCCAGGTGTTTGCCGACGAAATCGTCGGCAAAGTCTTGCCATTCGATATTCGGGAAGGTCACATAGTGGGCGTTCAGGTTGCCGGTAGCTCCGCCGAATTTAGCGCGGTGCTCGATGGCCCGCAGTTGCTCCAATTGTTCCTGCAGCCGCACGATGAACACCCACAACTCCTTGCCGAGCAGTGTCGGCGAAGCGGGTTGACCGTGGGTGCGCGCGAGCATGGGAACGTGGAGCCATTCGTCGGCTAGTCGGAGTAGCCGTGCAGCCGTCCTATAAGCGGCGGGCAGATAGACCGAGTGAAGGGCATCTTTCAGCAGCAGGGGAATGGCCGTGTTGTTGATGTCCTGGGAGGTCAGTCCGAAGTGGATGTACTCCTGATAGGCCTCCAGGCCAAGTTTCTGAAAGGCCTCTTTGAGGAAGTATTCGACCGCTTTCACGTCGTGATTGGTGGTCTTTTCGATCGCTTTGATCCGCTCGGCATCCTTTTCGGAAAAGTTATTGAGCAGCCGGATCAACTCGCTGGTCTTCTCTTCCGGAAAATCGGCCAGGGCCGGCAAGGGGATGGAGCAGAGGGCGTGGAAATAAGTGATCTCTACCAAAACCCGATAGCGGATCAGGGCATATTCGCTGAAGTAATCGACCAGCGCACGGGTCTTGGAGGCATAACGGCCGTCGATCGGAGAGATAGCTTTTAGCATAGGGTTCGATGATTAGGGAGCCGGATCGGGGAAGCGCTCCTGAATGGTTGCAATCTGAGTGAGTACTTCGTCGGTCAGTTCGATGTCGATGCTGTCGATGTTTTCCTGTAACTGCTCCAGCGTGGTGGCGCCGATGATGGTGCTGGTCACGAAAGGCTGGATGCGAATAAAGGCTAGGGCCATTTGAGCGAGGCTCAATCCGTGTTGCCGCGCCAGCTCGAGGTAAGCGGACGTGGCCTGCCGGGCCCCTTCGCCATTGTACCGGGCCATCTGTCGAAACCGGTTCAGCCGGTCGGCGGCCGTATCTCGACCGGTATGGTATTTTCCGGAAAGCAGACCGAATGCCAATGGCGAATAGGCGAGCAGTCCGCATGTTTCCCGCAGGGCGATCTCAGAAAGCCCGATCTCGAAGCTCCGGTTCAGCAGGTTGTACGGGTTCTGAATACTGACGCAGCGAGGCAGGCCATGGGTTTCCGAAAGTTGGAGAAAGCGCATGGCCCCCCAGGGCGTTTCGTTGGAAATCCCGAAGTGGCGGATCTTGCCTTCTTTGATCAGTGCCTGCGCGCACTCCAGGATCGCCTGCAGGTTGTCGGCCCAATCTTCGCCGGAGCGATGTGGGTAGTGGCGTTTCCCAAAGTTATTGACGGTCCGTTCCGGCCAGTGAAGCTGGTATAGATCGAGGTAGTCGGTTTGCAGCCGTCGCAGGCTGCCTTCCAGAGCCTGCCGCAACTGCGCCTCGTCGAAGCGCAGCGGATCGCGTATATAGGAAAGGCCGGGCGAGGGTCCTGCGATCTTGGAAGCCAGGACGAAGCGTTCGCGCTGACCTCGGCTTCGGATCCAGGCGCCAAGGATGCGTTCGGTGGCCCCTTGTGTGTGTCGGTTGCGGGGAATAGGGTAGAGCTCGGCCGTATCGATGAAGTTGATCCCCTTATCCAGAGCATAGTCGAGCTGCCGGTGCCCATCCGCTTCGGAATTCTGTTCGCCGAAGGTCATCGTGCCCAGACAGAGCTGGCTGACTTGTAGGTCGGTCTTGCCGAGACGGTTATACTGCATAAGAACGGAGG
>JAGQXA010000868.1 GCA_020436865.1 Saprospiraceae bacterium
CTCAATTTCCAGGTTCACTCCTGTAGTAAACACCCCCACCGCGGCCTTTTCGATCGTCGGCAGGATCGTGCCCGTCAGGGCGAGCGGAGGTTCGGGGGCGCTTTCGAGACCGAGGCCCTCGAACCTCAGGGTTTCGGCCCCGTTCCCCTCGGCTCGTACTCCGTAGCCGGTGATCGGGTACAGACCATCCTCCTTCATATCGTAGAAACGGGTTTGCCGTATGTGAAGCAGGTTGAAATCGTCGGCCACCACGCCGTTGGCCAGCCGGCGAAATTCGTTCAGGTTCTGCGGGAAGACATAGACGCTACCCAGATCGATCAGTTGATTGCTGTTGCGGATCCACATTCCGGTATAGGCCCAGTTTCCGATCGGGGGCAGTTCATTCCCGAAAGGAAGGAGGTGACTGCCGGTGAAGGACGGCAGAAGGGGCGCCGTGCAGTCGAACTGGTTTCCTTTGAACTCCTGATCGAACAGAAAATGAGCGCCTCCCGTCAGGAAGATCGAGAGGAAGTTTCGGTTGAAATCCGTATAGTTGATCCGCAGGCCGGCATTGTTATAGGCCGAGACCGCATACAGGCCATCTTCGATCAAGGTGCCTTCGTTGGTCCAGAATTCCGCCCCGTTGGCCACCTTGATCGTGTGCCAGAGGGCGTCGCAGCCGTGAACGTGCATCCCCGTGAATTTCAGGACCCGTTGGGCAGGCACTCTGATCTCCGCTCCCGGTAACATGAAGATCTCTCCGTTCGAGAACTCGAAGTCTTGATCGATCACAAAGATACCTCCGATCTGTAAGCAGCCACCTCCCATTTGCAGGATGCCGTTGCTTGCCTGAGCCGGCAAGGAGGTTTGGGAAAGGAGAGTATTACCGATGAAATCTCCGAAGAATTGTCCTTCGCAGGTACAATCCTGCAGGCAGGGTGAAAGCAAGATCTCCTCCGAATAGCTGGCCATTCCGCAACTGTTCTCTACGATGAGCGTTACGGTAAAGGGGCCGAAATCCAGGTATTGGTGCGTAGGCGACGACAAGGAGGATGTCGATCCATCGCCGAAGTCCCAGGAATACACGGCGCCGGGGTCGCTATCCGGCGTGGCCTGGAAAGCCACAATGGTTTGACAGTCTTCTATCTGGTAAGTGAAACCCGGCGTTGGCGTTGCGACCGATACCTCTACATTCACCTTATCGTCGATCGTGCAGAACTCAATGTCTGGGTCATATAGGCCGAAATCGGTGATCTCCCTGGTCAGTACAAAACTGGTGGTCGAAGCGGGGAAGATGGTTAGGGTGTGATCTTGTGGGTCGATATTTCCGAACAGCACTGTTGCCTGATCGTTCAATACCGAGTATTGGGCGATCGGTTGTCCGTTTTCCAACCAGGTATAGGTCACTTCCAGGCCGGTCAGCATGCAGAACCGACCGCCAAGGATGACAGGATCGCCGCACATAGGACTGACCACGTCATCGCCGGCTGAAAAATCGTCGGGCATCAGTTCGACGTCAGAAAGTTGGACGGGCGAATTCGTTTCGCCGAATACGGGGTCCACCCAAAACCATAGGGCATCGTAGGCGCTGTCGTCGACCTCAAAGCAAGCCCCCGCCCGGCTAGCGGGCATGTTTGTGAAATAGGTCAGGTCCAGTACCTCCACTGGCCCGACTCCATTGTAATCGGCTACCGCCTGCGATTGTTCCCAGGGAACCGGCGTCAGGTTACCCCCGTGAATGGCACTAACCCTCAGCAAATTCGGTGCGAATCCAGCCGGATCGAAGGCAAACCCTAGCAGATATGGTCCTTCTCCGAAATCGGCCATTGAGAAGACGCCCTCGGTGAAGCCGTCGGCAGGATCGTTCAACCCGCCGCCGCCCGAAATCCTGATACCAGGAGAGCCTCCTGTCAAGAACAGATCGGGCGAGCCGTGCGAGCGATACCAATTCGGAACGACGGCCTTACTATTGGCAGTGCTCAAGCTGTTACCTGCGGGAAAATACGGATAGTCGAGCAAGCCCGCTGGCAGCGTGGAGTTGGAGTACACGGTTCCGCAGATATGTCCGTTACAGAATTGATCGCAACCCGGTCCGGGAAATTCACAGGGAGGGCTTTGGTGGCAGTGTTGGAACCCCATTAGATCATCGCAGGCCGGGAGAGGATTGTTGCATTCAAGTAATTCGGGGCACAGGTCGGAGTCGGCCAGGGCTTCTATGAACACGAAGGCCGTGTTTCCTTCCTGCCCTCCACAGCCGATCGGGAAGTACTTTAGCGTATGCAAGCCTGGTCGATTAGGGCAATAGAGGAAATTGTCGCCTGTTTGTGTTAGCTGCC